>NZ_JALKFY010000752.1:0-1779 GCF_023242985.1 Frankia sp. Mgl5
AGCCCGGTGTCCGACAGCGCCTGGAACACCGGGCCCCAGTAGTCGATGTCGTGGTAGCTGGGCAGGCCCTCGAGGTGCGGCAGTTCGGGCATGGTGACCGCCCGGCAGCCCTTCGCCGCCACCCGGCGGATCTCGTTCACCATCAGCTGCGGGTCCCAGGTCGGAAGCAGCGCCAGCGGGATGAACCGACCCGGGTAGGTCCCGGCCCACTCGTCGATGTGCCAGTCGTTGTACGCCTGGATCATGATGACGGTGAGGGGATCCTTGAAATGGTTGAGATGCCCGGCGCTGAACCCGGCGAACGTCGGGAAGCACATCGACGCCAGGATCCCGTTACGGTCCATGTCCCGGACCCGGTCGTGGATGTCGTAGACGGCGGGGCGCATCTCGGCGAAGCCGGCCGGGTCCTTGGCCCATTCCTCCGGCGGCCAGGTGATCACGGCGTTGAGGCCGCTGACCCCGGTGACCCGGCCCTGGTAGATCCACCGGTCCACCCCGGACTCGTCGGTCTCGACGTGCGGAGCCTGGTCGGCCAGGTTCGCCGGCAGGTGGTTCTTGAACATGTCCGCTGGTTCGACCACGTGGTCGTCGATGCTCACCAGAATCAAGTCGTCGACGTTCATGACCCTCCTCCGTGGATGCTGGCCTGACAGGCGTATCCGGTCAGATATCTGTGGTCCGGTCCCGGCCGCGCCGGGGGTTCTCACATTTTCCGGAAGTCCCAGCTGGTGATTTTCTCCGGGGTGAGTCGCAGCCAGGCGTGACGGCCGTCGTAGTGCATTTCGTCGCGGCCGGTGTATTTCTGGGCGAAGAGCTTTTCCGGTGTTTCGAGGTCCGGGTCGGGGGTGCCGGTCCGGGGAGCTTCTCCAACGCTTTCGAGCTTCCCACGGAGCTCGACCCCGTGTAGCTCGTTGAAGGCGTGGCCGCCATCGATGAGCACGGCCACTCGCGGGTCGCGGGCGATGTCGGTCCAGCGCTGGCTCTTCACGACCGAGTTGAGCCACAGAGCGGAGCCGTCCCACACGAACCACAGCGGAGTCAGATGTGGTCCGCTCGGGCTGGACGTCGCCACCCGGCAGGTTCGCTCCTCGGTGAGGAAGGCATCGATCTCGTCCCGGCCCATGGCGATCTTGCGGCCCCGGCGCTGCTCTTTCATCGTGTTTCGTCCTTAATGGATGTCGAGTGCCTGCTGCGTGGTGGTGTGCCGGAGTAGGGACGGACGGGCCCGACGGCGAGCGCCGCCAGGCAGCCGGGTCACCGACCGAGCAGGAATTTCACGATGGGTGTGGCCGGGGGGAAGGAGTCGGAGATGCCGGCGGTGAAGTACCCCGAGTCGGCCGTGAGGGTGATGCCGTTGATGGCGGAGGCGGCGTCGCTGACCAGGAACAGCAGCGGGTAGGCCTGCTCCAGGGGGGTCGCGGCCTCGATGCCCAGCTCGGCCCGGTAGTCGGTACCGAAGCCGAGCCACCTCTCCTCGTTCGCCCGCGCCAGCGGGGTGTCGGTGGGGCCGGGGCAGATCGCGTTGATGCGGATGCCCTGCTTGAGCAGGGGCATCGCCTGGGCGGCGACGTAGGCGCAGACGGCCCGCTTGCTCCACATGTAGTCGGCCTTGCCGTGCTCGACCGCCCACTTCGTCGCTTCGTCGAAGTCGGTGATGGCCAGGTACTCCTTGAGCAGCGGCAGGTCCGACTCCCACCCCAGCCCGGCGGCGGAGGAGATGAAGCCGATCGCGGAGCCGCGGGGCAGCAGGCCGCCGGCCAGCAGGCGGTCGATGAGGTG
>NZ_JALKFY010000753.1:0-1759 GCF_023242985.1 Frankia sp. Mgl5
CCAGCGCCGTCGGCGCCCGGCGGGTTCGCAAGGGGGCGGCGAGCGCGGTCACCCGGTGGGTGCGGGAGAACGGCGGGCGGGTACCCGCCCAGCTCGGCGAGATCGTGGACGGTATCTCCGCCTCGGGCGGTACCCCGCTGGTCGTAGGCGAGGTCACCGACGGCCCGTCCGGCCCGGCCGCGCGGGTGCTCGGCGTCATCCAGCTCAAGGACGTCGTGAAATCCGGCATGCGGGAGCGCTTCGATGCCATGCGCCGGATGGGTATCCGCACCGTGATGATCACCGGGGACAACCCGCTCACCGCGAAGGCGATCGCCGACGAGGCGGGTGTCGACGACTTCCTCGCCGAGGCGACTCCGGAGGACAAGCTCGCGCTGATCCGCAGGGAGCAGGCGGGCGGCAAGCTCGTCGCGATGACCGGAGACGGCACCAACGACGCGCCCGCGCTCGCGCAGGCCGACGTCGGGGTGGCCATGAACACCGGCACGTCGGCCGCGAAGGAGGCCGGCAACATGGTCGACCTCGACAGCAACCCGACGAAGCTCATCGAGATCGTCGAGATCGGCAAGCAGCTGCTCATCACCCGCGGGGCGCTGACGACCTTCTCCATCGCCAACGACGTCGCCAAGTACTTCGCGATCATCCCGGCGATGTTCGCCGGCGTCTACACCGGCCTGGACAGGCTCAACGTCATGCGGCTGGCCAGCCCCGAGTCGGCGATCCTCTCCGCGGTCATCTTCAACGCCCTCGTCATCGTCGCGCTGATCCCGCTCGCGCTGCGCGGTGTGCGCTACACCCCCGCCAGCGCGTCGAAGCTGCTCAGCCGCAACCTCTACGTCTACGGCCTCGGTGGGATCGTCGTCCCGTTCGCCGGCATCAAGGTCATCGATCTTCTCGTCCAGTTCATCCCGGGAGTGGGCTGAACCATGTCAACTCGGCTTCCGTCCTGGCTGCGCCAGCACCTCGCGGCGCTGCGCGCCCTGCTCGTCCTCACCGTCCTGCTCGGGCTGGCCTACCCGCTGGCGATCCTGGCGCTGGCCCAGATCCCCGGCCTGAAAGACCGGGCGGACGGGTCCTTCGTCACCAACGCCGCCGGCCAGCGGGTCGGCTCCTCCCTGATCGGCCAGTCGTTCACCGACAGCGACGGCAACGCGCTGCCCGCGTACTTCCAGAGCCGGCCGTCCGCCGCGGGCGACGGCTACGACCCGACCGCCACGTCGGCGTCCAACCTCGGGCCCGAGGATGTCGTCGACACCCCCGACGACCCGGCCACCCCCGAGGACGAGAGCGGGCAGAGCCTGCTCACCCAGGTCTGCGAGCGCAGCCTGGCGATCGGTGAGCGGGAGGGGGTCGACGGCGGCCGGAAGTACTGCACCGCTTCCGGCGTCGGGGCCGTCCTCGCCGTCTACCACGCCGGCCCCGGTCCCGCCGGCCCGATCATCCGGGTGGTGAGCGCCAACGAGCCCTGCCCCACCGCCCCGTTCCTCGCCACCTACCAGGGAGTCGCGGTCGCCTGCCGCGCCCCCGGCGACGACATCGCCGCGGGTGAGCGGGTCCTCGTCCGCGGCGACGCTCCCGAGACCCCGGCCGTGCCCGCCGACGCGGTGACCGCCAGCGGCAGCGGCCTCGACCCCGGCATCAGCCCGGCCTACGCCGAGCTGCAGATCCCCCGGGTCGCCCGCGAGCGCGGCCTGCCCGCCGGCAAGGTCCGTGACCTCGTCAACGAGAACACCACCGGCCGGGCCCTGGGCTTCATCGG
>NZ_JALKFY010000754.1:0-1753 GCF_023242985.1 Frankia sp. Mgl5
CGCCACCGCCGGAAAGTCACCGCGGCTCGACGCGATCCTGGAGTTCCTCGGCGGCGTGCTCCAGGGCAGCTTCTACTTCGACGCGCCCGCGTGGGGGGACAACGAGGCGAAGTACCGGGAACGGCTGCTCGACGCGATCCAGGCGGATGATGTCGTGACGGCGACGCGGACCAGCGAGGAGCACGTGCGCTCCTGCGCCGCTGTCACCGTGGAGCACCTGCGGACCCGCGGCTACTGGACGGCCCCCCCGGACGCGCCCTGAAGCCAGGCTGTGTCGTGGCATGACGCGGTACGGCGCGACGTGGCTGTGTGGTGTCCGGCCTTCGGTGCCGGGCGGGAATGTCAGGGAAGGTGCCAGTCGACGGGTTGGGCGCCTTGTTCGAGGAGGTGGTTGTTGGCGCGGCTGAACGGTCGGGAGCCGAAGAAGCCGCGGTCCGCGGAGCGGGGCGACGGGTGGGCGGACTCGATTGTCGGGGTGGGGGAGAGGAAGGGGCGCAGGCTGCGTGCGTCGGCGCCCCAGAGGATCGCGACCAGCGGGGTGCCGCGGGCGGCCAGGGCGCGGATCGCCTGCTCGGTGACTTCCTCCCAGCCCTTGCCTCGGTGTGCGCCGGGCTGGCGCGGTGCCGTGGTGAGCACCCTGTTCAGCAGCAGTACCCCTTGGCGGGTCCACGGTGTGAGGTCGCCGTTCGTGGGCCTGGGCACGTTGAGATCCGTGCACAGCTCCTGGAAGATGTTCTCCAGGCTGCCCGGGAGCCGGCGTACCTCGGGCGCGACCGCGAAGCTGTACCCGATGGCCATGCCCGGGGTCGGGTAGGGATCCTGCCCGACGATGAGTACGCGGACGTCGTCGAAGGGTTGCTGGAAGGCTCGTAGCACGTGCTGGCCCGCTGGTAGGTAGCTGCGTCCCGCCGCGATCTCCGCGCGCAGGAAGTCACCCATGGCGGCGATGCGGTCGGCCATCGGCTCGAGGGCCTTCGCCCAGCCCGGCTCGAGGATGTCCTGCAGAGGTTGTGCCGGCATGGCTGATCACCCTATCGGGGGTTCTGCGAACAGCCGCGGGGCCTGCCGTCGGCCCATCGGGATACGGGGAAGTCCTGACGCTGGTAGCCGGCTGCAGGTCGTCGACGATACGAACGAGCCGATCAACGTGAGCCGAGTCAGACATCAGAGCCCTGCTGGAATGATGTGGACATGCGTCCCAGCTCTGGCTCACGGTGGTCGATCGGTTCTCAGGATTCCGTCCTGTGCCTGTGGTCGCAGGGGTCGGTGCTCTCCATCGGCTCGGTCGGTTCCGTGCTGTCGATCGGGTCGATCGGGTCGGCCGCGTCCATCCTCAGCGTGGGGTCCTTCGCCAGCGTCGGCTCGGCGCTGAGCGCCGCCTCTCGCTGGTCGCTGCTGTCCTGGCGAGCCAGTCGAGCCTCGATGTCCGCCCGCTGACCAGCCGCTCTTCGCGGATCCTGAGTCCAAGATAATCAACGTCGTTGACAGTCGGCCTCTATCTTGCCGATCTTGAGGAAAGTCGATCCGCCAGGACGTCTTCGACCGCTGCGCTGTTCGACGGACCGGGCGCGGCCTACTCGCTCGCGAAGTGGGCCTCAGCAGGAGCTCTCCGGCGAGTTCCGTGCCGTCGTCGCCAAGGCGAACGTTGCCTGATGCGGCACTAGACGGAGGCTGGCGTCAGGGTGTGGGTGCCCCTGGATGGTTCACGAACCACAGGTTCTCCTCGACGAGCCGTTCGCTTTTCCATCCCTGC
>NZ_JALKFY010000755.1:0-1746 GCF_023242985.1 Frankia sp. Mgl5
TGACTGAGATTCGTAGCGCGCTATCCCTGTCCTTCAGGGCGGGGATAGCGCGTTCAGGCCGGGCGGCGCTGCCCCTCGATGTACTCGCGCAGTATGGACGGCGGCGTGCCGCCGGCCGACACGGCGAAGTACGACGGGGACCAGAAGTGGCCGCGCATACTGTGCTGGTTCACGTGGCCGGTGAACTCGGAGCGCAGCAGTCGCGCCGAGACGCCCTTCAGCGAGTTCACGAGCGCGGACACCGCGACCTTGGGCGGGTACTCGATCAGCAGGTGCACGTGGTCGTCCTCCCCGTTGAACTCGACCAGGAGGGCGCCGAAGTCGTCGCAGACGTCTCGCATGATCTGCGCGCAGCGTTCGATCATCTCGGCGTTGAACACGCCCCGCCGGTACTTCGTCACGAAGACCAAGTGGACGTGAAGCGCGGATACCACGTGTCTGCCACGGCGATATCCGTCGTCTGTCGTCATGAGACCAAGTGTATGATGATGGTCGTGCCGATCGTGCGGTACCGCTACCGCCTCAACCCGACGCCGGGCCAACAGCAGATGCTCGCCCGGACGTTCGGGTGCTGCCGGGTCGTCTACAACGACGCGATCCGGTGTCGCGACGAGGCGTACAAGGCCGGCGAGAAGCTGAGCGCGTCGCAGGTCCAGACCCGTGTGATCACGGAGGCGAAGCAGGCGAAGGTGCGGGAGTGGCTGGGCGAGGTCGCCTCGGTCGCCCTGGTTCAGTCGGTCGGCGACGCGCACAAGGCGCACCAGAATTGGCGGAACTCGCTGTCCGGTAAGCGCAAGGGACCCAAGGTCGGCCGCCCGCGCCGCAAGTCCCGCAAGGACCATCGGCAGTCGTTCCGGCTCACCCGCAACGGCTTCTCGCTCAGGGACGGCGGCGTCTACCTCGCCAGGATCGGCGTGGTCGACGTCGTCTGGTCAAGGGAACTGCCCGCGCCTCCGTCGTCGGTATCCGTGATCAAAGAGCCGGACGGCAGGTACTACGCCTCGTTCGTCGTGGAGCGCGTCGACACGGCGCTCCCGATGACCGACCGCGAGTGCGGTGTCGATATGGGACTCGACATGTTCGCGTCGATCGCCTACAGCGACGGCACCGACGAGAAGGTGTCGAACCCGCGCTACCTGCGTGCCGCCGAACGCAGGCTCGCCCGCGCGCAGCGGGCACTGTCCCGCAGGGCGAAGGGCTCGAAGAACCGGCAGAAGGCGCGCCACCGGGTGGCCGTCGAACACCGGAAGGTCCGCGAGAAGCGGGCCGACGCGCAGAACAAGCTCGCCCACCGGTTGGCCCGCGACAACCAAGCGGTCTACGTCGAAACGCTGGGCATCAAGGGACTGGCCCGCACTCGTCTCGCCAAGTCGGTCAACGATGCGGCGTGGGGACGGTTCCTCGGCAAGGTCAAGAACAAGGCCGACCAGTACGGCCGCCTCTTCCGCCCGCTTCCCCGCCAGTTCCCGTCGTCGCGGATCTGCTCGGCGTGCGGGCACCGGGACGGACCGAAGCCTCTCAAGATCCGGGAGTGGGACTGCCCGCACTGCGGCACGCACCACGACCGGGACCTGAACGCCGCGCGCAACCTCCTCTTCGAGGGTCAGCGCCAGGTCGCCGCTGGGCGGAAAGGTGTGGCTGAGATGCCGCGCCAGGCGGAGACCGAAAACGCCCGTGGAGCCGGTGTTAGTCAGGGCGGAAGCTCTGCTGTCGGTGTCGAAGCGGGAACCCACCGAGGCGATCGCG
>NZ_JALKFY010000756.1:0-1686 GCF_023242985.1 Frankia sp. Mgl5
GCTGGAACGTGAGCGGGTGCCTGCCGTGCAGGGAGAATCGGGGTTACCACACCAACCGATGGCTTCCTGACGAGAGGCACCCGCCGGGTGAACAGACTACGCAGATCGGCCGCGTCGCGGAAACGGGTTCCACGGGTGCGGGTCGGGCCGTCCGATCGGTCGCTGACCGGGATGGCGGGGCTGGCCGCGGTCGCTGAGCTGGTCGACCGGCTCGGGGTCGTCGAGGTGTTGGACGACCAGATCGGGCCGGTCAAGCGGCGGGCGCGGGGGCTTTCGGGCGGGGAGTTGCTGGTCGGGCTGGCGAGCGCGCAGCTGGCGGGGCAGGCGAGCATGTCCGGGCTGGACCGGCTGCGTCTGGACGAGGCGGGTGGGCTGCTCGCGGTGGTGCCGTTCGCGCCGTCGCGGACGGCGGCGCGGCTTTCGGGCCGGTTCGGCCCGGTGGCGCTGTCCGGGGTCGAGGCGACGGTTGGGGTGCTGGCCGGCCGTTGGCTGTCTCGGCTGCCCGGGCAGCGTCGGGCCGAGCTGGTCACCGGGCGGCCGACGATCGACCTGGACTCCTCCGACGTGGAGGTTTTCGGCCGTGGGAAGCGTGGCGTGGCCTATACCTACGAGGGGAAGAAGGCCGGCCGGCCGCTGCTGGCGTCGTGGGCGCGGACCGGGCTGGTCTTGGCCGCCGACCTGCTCGCCGGGGACCAGGACGTCCGGCCGCGTGCCGCCGGGCTGCTGACCCGGGCGCTGGCGAACCTGCCGGCTGCCGTCTGCGCGCCGCCGCTGGTCCGCGCCGATTCGGGGTTCTTCACCGGGGACCTCGCCCGCGCTGCCGTGACCGCGGGCGCGGACTTCGCGGTCGCCGCGCCACGCAACAGCGCGCTCTGGCGCGCCTACGCCGCCGTTCCCGAGAAGGCCTGGACCGACGCGCGGGACATGACCGGCGCCCAGGTCGCCGCCAGTGGCTATGCCCCGGCCGGCTGGCCGCCCGGCACCTACACGATCATCCGCCGGGTGAAGGTCCCTGCCGGTGAGATCTCCACCGACCCCCGCTCGCGGCGGCGGCGCACGATCCCGAAAGACCAGCTCACCCTCGCGTTGGAAGGCGTCGCCGACCACGCCTGGGCGGTCAGTTTCATCGTCACGAACATCCCCGCTGACGAGCCCGACGGCATCGTCGCCGTCGAGCACTGGTTCCGTGGCCGCGCCGACATCGAGACCCAGATCAAAGATGTCAAGCTCGGCGCCGGCCTGCGCCACCTGCCCTCCGCGGACCCGGCCGTCAACACCGTCTGGATGTGGGCGGCGATCCTCGCCGGCTGGCTATCTACCCTGTTCCAGTCCCTGACCGGATTCGACCAGCGCGCGGGGCGCGCGCACGGCGACCGGCTCCGCCACGAACTGATCAACATCCCCGGTCGGGTCATCCGTCACGCCGGCACGCTCACCCTGCGCCTGCCACCCGGCCGCGACCAGCACCTGCCCGGCGCCCTCGAACGGCTACGTGCTCTGCCCGCAGCCGGCTGACCAGCCCGTTCCCCCGACGAGACCCCGTCCGGGCCGTGGACCCGGCGCCCACCCGGTACGACAGCCGGGCCGTCACCCTGCCCACCAGCCGGAAACACCATCAACAAGCCGGAAAGGGAAAGATCACCGATCTTTGATCACGCCAACCGTCGTTACTGACGGATGTAGGTC
>NZ_JALKFY010000757.1:0-1648 GCF_023242985.1 Frankia sp. Mgl5
GACGCCGGGCCCGACCACCCGGCGCGGTCAGCCACGCCCGCCGCCGACCCAGCCCACACCGGAAATCCTCACCTCAGGAGGATACGCCGTCGGCTCGAGGTTCCTTCGTCCTTTTCGCCAAGCCGATGCGCCACCACCTGAGCGCCCGCCACACCCAGCGCCGGGGCCAACACGGATGTCAGCCAGGCCGGGGTGATCTCCTCGTAGCTGAGGGGCAGCTCGTCTGCTGACGACAGGGTGCGGTTGGCGGCCTGTTCGACCTCTAAGGCAAACTTCTTCTTGATTTCGTCAAAAGTGAATGCCACAACGAATCCTCAAGGTAGAGACGAATACGGGAAGCACCGGAACACCCAGGGCCCGACATATGTAGCGTTGCTACACGCGTGATAGGACAGCGGACCCGGTCACACTACTCAGGCACCTCTCCTGTGCAGCACGGTGGAGATGGCCACGGCAAGCACGAGAACGGCCCCGTTCACAATGTCCGTCCAGGTCGGTGCCAATCCGCCCAGAATGAGGCCCTGGCTGACCCACACGAGAAACACTCCACCAGCCAGCGCACCCCAGACCGTAAATCTTCCGACCGACAGGAGAACAGTCGAAAGAAATGAAGCAGCAAAGGCCGGGAGCAGGTAGGGGCCCGCGACGTTCGGCACCGCGACTCCCTGCATCGAGGCGAGGAACAGGCCAGACAGCGCTGAGAGCACGCCGCCCAGGACGAATGCTCGGATCACCGTGCCACGCACGGGTACGCCAGCAAGGGTCGCCGCAGCGCGATTCGACCCCACCGCCCGAAGGTAGCGTCCATAGCTGGTCATTTCCAGTAGTACCCAGAGCGCAAACGTGACCGCAATCAGAACCGCAACCAGCACGGAGACCTGTCTGGCGAGGGAGTAAAGATCGAACACGAAGACCAGGACAAGCGCCGCGGCGACGACAATCGCCAACCGAACACCCATCCACGCGCGATCACCGGTAGATTTCGGCCTGACTTTTTTCAGAGCGACAAACAGACGGGCGCCGATCAGGACAAGGGCCGGTAACGTAAGCCACAACGGGCACTTCTCGGTGAACAGGCCAGCGTTGACAAACCAGTGCGGCAGATGCGGATCTGCCGGCGTCGGCGTGATCTGCGCGCCGCCGGAGTACACCTCGGAGATGTCGAGCATCGCGCCGCCGGTGCCAAGCGTCGCGATGAACGTGTTGACGTGCAGGACCTCGACGAGCACACCGTTTATAAGTCCACCGCCGACGCCCACCGCCAGACAGATCAACAAGATCAGGAAGAAGGGGAGGTCCTCCTTCGTCCGAAGACCGATCGCGAGGAACATCGTAAGCGTGGCCATGGACGCGACGGAAAGATCGAACAAGCCTGCGATCAACGTCACGAGGGCAGCAAGAGAAAGCAGCAGGACCGAGGCGTTCTGGTGTATGTCAAGGATGCGCGCGCTCTTGTTGAGGAAGGTCGAGCCGAGCCAGACGGTGTAGATCGCGAATATGACGATGAAGGCGATGAAGCTTATCGACCTTGAATTTGCAGGGTGACCTTCGGCTCGTGGGGTAGTCCGCGTGTATGAGGTATCCCGATGGCGGCGGGTTGACGGATGCCGGCCGGGCCCGCCGTGAACAGGTCCGTTTGCGGGCCGCG
>NZ_JALKFY010000758.1:0-1644 GCF_023242985.1 Frankia sp. Mgl5
GGCGGGAGAGTGTTCATGACCGCGGTGATGCAGGGTGTACGGATCCTCGAGGTCGCTGAGCACACGTTCGTACCCGCTGCGTCCGCGTTGCTGTCCGACTGGGGCGCCGACGTCATCAAGATCGAGCACGTCGAGCGTGGGGACGCGATGCGCGCGCTGGCGTCCTCGGGTGTCGCGGTCGTCCCGAAGGACGTCCACGTGCTGCTGGAGCACTCCAACCGTGGCAAGCGCAGCCTCGGTCTCGATCTCACCTCGGAAGCCGGCCGCGACATCCTCTACAAGCTCGCGGGCACCTGCGATGTCTTCCTCACGAACAAGCTGCCCAGCGTGCGCACCAAGCTGCACATCGACGTCGAGGACATCCGCGCCCACAACCCGAACATCATCTACGTCCGCGGGACCGGGCAGGGCGAGCGCGGGCCGGACGCGGACCGCGGCTCCTACGACTCGCTGGCCTTCTGGGCCCGCGCCGGCGTCGCGGTCGGCAGCATGCGGCCCGAGTACAGCCATGTTCCGGTCCCGCCCGCGCCCGGTTTCGGTGACTCGATCGGCGCGATGACGATCGCCGGCGGGATCATGGGCGCGTTGTTCCACCGTGAGCGCACCGGTGAGGCCACCGAGGTCGACGTCTCCCTCATGGCCACCGGGATGTGGGCGATGGGCCAGGCCCTCGCGCTGTCGCTGCTGCTCGACATCCCGTGGACCCCGCCGCCGCTGGACGCGCCGCGTTCCAACCCGCTGACCGGGAACTACCAGACCAAGGACGGTCGCTGGCTGTCGTTCACCTGCCTGCAGGCCGGGAGGTACTGGGCGCCGATGTGCGAGGTGCTGGGCCGTCCCGAGCTGGGCGCCGACCCGCGTTTCGTCGACCACGCCGCGCTGATGGCGAACAGCCGCGAGGCCATCGCGATCCTCGAGGCCGCCTTCGCCGAGCATCCGCTGGCCGAGTGGCGTGAGCGGCTGGCAGGCTTCATCGGTCAGTGGACGGTCGTGCAGGACACGCTGGAGGCCGCCGCCGACCCGCAGGCCGTCGCGAACGGGTACGTCCAGGACTGTGCCACCGCCGCCGGGATCCCGTTCCGGATGGCCGCGGCCCCGGTGCAGTACGGCGGGAAGCCCGCGGCGGCGGGCCGGGCGCCGCTGTTCAACGAGCACGGCGACGAGATCCTCACCGAGCTCGGTCTCGACACCGACGCCGTCCTCGACCTCAAGATCCGCGGCGTCGTCGCATGACCCCCACCTCAACGAAGAGCCAGGAGACACTGAGATGACGCTGTTCGACGCGTTCCGATTCGACGGGAAGCGGGTCCTCGTGGTCGGCGGCGCGACCGGCATGGGTGCCGCCGCCGCCGAGCTCGCCCAGGCAGCGGGCGCCGAGGTCATCGTCGCCGACTACGCCGAGGTCACCCTGCCCGGTGCGAAGTCGATCCACGTGAACCTCGCCGACGCCGCCTCCATCGACGCAGCCGTCGAGCAGCTCGGCGGACCCGTCCACGCCCTGCTCTCGGCCGCCGGCGTCGCGGACGGCACCCCGGGCATCGAGCGGATCAACTTCATCGGCCACCGCCACCTCATCGACCGCCTGCTGGCCGGCGGCCTGCTGCCCCGCGGCTCCGCGATCGGCTTCATCTCCTCCGCCGCCGG
>NZ_JALKFY010000759.1:0-1634 GCF_023242985.1 Frankia sp. Mgl5
CGGAACCCGTCAACCTGATCGAGGCAAGATCTTGTAGGAACTACTGAGCTGGTCGTTCCGTGTCGGCGGTTGGCTGGTCGTGGGTCTGTTCGGGTGGGTTGATCCAGGCTGGTCTCGGCAGCGGCGGCGGTGCTGGTGGGCGGCGGACGAACCGGTCCGGTCGGGTGGCGTAGGCGGCGGCGAGGACCTCGGTGCGGGCGGCCTGGACGGTCTCGGCCTGGCCGTGGTGGACGGTCGCGGGAGTGAGCAGGCCGACTCCGGAGTGCCGGTGGTCGTTGTTGTAGTAGTCGAAGAACTCGCGGCACCAGGCGCGTGCGGTTTCGATGCTGTCGAACGTGCGGGGATAACCCGGCCGGTACTTCAAAGTCTTGAACTGGGACTCGGAGTAGGGGTTATCGTTGGACGTCCTCGGCCGGGAGTGGGACTGGGTTATCCCGAGGTCCGCGAACAGGAACGCGACGGGTTTCGAGGTCATGGAGCTGCCGCGGTCAGCGTGCACGGTAAGCCGCCCGGGAGAGATGTTCTGTTTGTCGCAGGTGGCGGCGATCAGGTTCTCGGCGAGAGCGGCTGATTCTTTGTCTGCGAGGGTCCAGCCGACCACATACCGGCTGTAGACGTCCAGGATGACGTACAGATAGTAGGAGGTCCATTTCTGCGGGCCGGGGAGTTTGGTGATGTCCCAGGTCCAGACCTCGTTCGGCCCGGTGGCGAGGAGTTCGGGTTTGACCTTGGGCGGGTGGGTGGCCTGGGCGCGGCGGTCACCGGTCTCGCCGCGTTCGGCGAGCAGCCGGTACATGGTGCGCTGCGAACACAGGTAGACACCCTCGTCGAGCAGGGTCGCCCAGACCTGCGCCGGGCTGGCGTCAGCGAACCGCGGGTCGTGCAGCACGGCCAGGACCCGGGCGCGTTCGGCCGCATCCAGCGCCCTGGGTTGGCGTCGGGCCTTGTGCGGGACCGGTGCCGGACGCGGCGGGGCAGGACTCTTCCTGTGCCGCCGGTAATGCGCCGCCCGTGACCGACCCACGGCCCGGCACGCCGCGCTCGCACCGATTTCCGGAACGAGTTCGCCGAGTGCTTCCTCGGTCAGTCGTTCGGCTTCGCCGGTGACGGCGGGTTCTCGCCGGGAGCGCCCTCGGAGAGTTTCTCCAAGAGCGCGGCAAGTTTTCCCTGTACATCGATCACGAACTGGGCCTTCGCCAGTTCCTTCTCCAGCTTCGCTTTCTCCGCACGGAGCTTCTCCAGCTCCTTGTCCCGTTCATCGACCGGCGGGCGGCCCTTCGGTTTCGACAGGCCCGCCAGCGCGCCTTCCTCGCGAGCCTTCCGCCACTCCACGATGTGCGCCGAGTACAGGTTCTCCCGGCGCAGGATCGCGCCCTTCGCACCCGCCGCGGTCGCCGCCTCATACTCCGCCAAGATCCGCATCTTGTAGCCCGGCGAGAACTGCCGACGTCGTGCCTTCGCGGGCACCTCCGGATCCGGCCGCCGGCGGTGCGTCTCGTCCTCGCTCACCCGACCATCGTCAACCGGCCAACGAGCCGCTGTCAGCCCCGCATCCATCTAGATCAAGCTCCCCAACTCGCCCTCGTCACTGGTTAACAGACATCCTCTGTCTCGAACCAGCTTGGCAGGTAGGG
>NZ_JALKFY010000760.1:0-1594 GCF_023242985.1 Frankia sp. Mgl5
TCACCGACGACCGCCGGGCCGACGCTGCCCGCGACGTCCCGTTCGCCATGCGGGATCCGTTACGCGTACCACGTGAACGCTATTATGACCGAACCTTCTTCGAGCTGGAGAAGGAGTATCTGTGGCCGCGCGTCTGGCAGATGGCCTGCCGGCTGGAGGAGATCCCGCGGCCCGGCGACTTCGTCGAGTACGAGATCTGCGATCAGTCGATCCTGGTCGTGCGGCAGCCCGATCTTTCGGTCAAGGCCTTCCACAACGCCTGCCGGCATCGGGCCACCCAGCTGTGCACGGGCTCCGGACGGCTTCTCGGAGGCCAGATCGTGTGCCCGTTCCACGGCTGGCGGTGGAACCTCGACGGGAGTAACTCGTTCGTGTACGGCGCGGACGGATTCGCGCCGGAGGTCCTGCGTCCGGAGGACATTCGGCTGCGCGAGTGCAGGGCCGACACGTGGGGCGCCTGCGTGTGGATCAACATGGATCCGGATGCCCGTCCGTTGCGGGAGGCGCTGGCGCCGGTAGCGGGGCTGCTGGACGCGGTGTGCGTGGAGAACATGCGGGTGTGGTGGTGGAAGGAGACGATCCTCAACGCGAACTGGAAGGTGGCCCAGGAGGCGTTCCACGAGGGTTACCACGTGATGGGCACGCATCCGCAGCTCACGTTCGGTCTGGGTGACGACTACCCGTTCGGGAATGTGGAGTACACCGGGTTCGAGAACGGCCACGGTCGTTTCCAGGGCCGGTTCGATCCGACCGCGGGTGGTATCTCCCAGGGGCGTGGTGGGGAGGCGTTCCTGGAGCGGTCGCGGATCCTGTGGGAGGGGCAGGACGCGATGACCCTCGAACGTGACCTGCACGTCTTCCGGGGGATGCGTAACCGGGTTCCGCCCGGTGAGGACTTCCCGACGGCGGCGATCAAGGCGTTGTTCGACTACGCCGAGGGTGCTGGTATCCCGCTGCATCCGACACCGGAGGGCCTGCGGCTGTGGGGCGGGGGGGTTTTCCTGTTCCCGAACTTCCTCATGCTTCCCCAGTTCGGTAACGCGTTGTCGTACCGGGTTCGCCCTTACAACAACGACCCCGAGTGGTGCCGTTTCGAGGTGTGGTCGTTGACCATGTACCCGGAGGGAGAGGAGCCCGGCCGGGCGAAGCTGAAGGGCCGGTTCGCCTCCGACGACACCGAGAACTGGGGCCTGATCCCGCGTCAGGACTTCAGCAACATCGCGAGCCAGCAACGCGGCCTGCGTTCGCGCAGCTACCGCGAGCACCGTCTCGCCACCGAGATGGAGCAGCTCATCAGCAATATGCACTCCGAACTCGACCGGTACCTCGCCGGCTGAGGCACCGCACCGAAACCATCCACTCCCTGGAGGGGCACCGTGTCGAAGTCGGACGCCAGCTACGACCATGCCGTTGACGTCGTTGTCGTGGGATCGGGCGGTGGTCTGTGTGGCGCCGTGGCCGCGGCGGCGAGTGGCCTGGACACGCTGGTGATCGAGAAGCAGCCGATGATCGGCGGGTCCACGGCCATGTCGGGCGGTGTGCTGTGGCTGCCGGACAACCCGCTCATGCAGGCCGACGGCGTTCCCGACTCCCT
>NZ_JALKFY010000761.1:0-1573 GCF_023242985.1 Frankia sp. Mgl5
CAGAGTTTCAACTGAGTGCAATTTGTGAGGTCTACTTTTTAGCAGGTGGATGCAGGTCACACAACCCTCGAGTTGACCCGGCGGGGGTCTGCCGGTGGGTGGGGCGGGGTGTGTCGGGGTGGTGATGCTGGGTAGCTGCCGTGGCGGTGTGTCGGCGGGGTGGGTGGGGCCGGTGGGGTGCCCGCCGGGGGTTCGGACCCTCTTGCGTTCTTTGACTCGGTCTAACTATGGTGTGCGGGGCGGGGCCTTGTGCAGGCGCCTGAGGTGTCTGGGTGGGCGCCCGTCCGGTCGAGTTCACAGGCGCGCACCGGCGTCACAGCGTCACGGGTGCGCGGAAGGGAGAGCGGCGGGGTGCATCAGCCGATGGCGGGCGTCAGGATGGTCGAGGTCGCCCAGTTCACGTTCACTCCGGCGGCAGGCGGTGTCCTCACCGAGTGGGGCGCCGATGTGATCAAGGTGGAGCATGCGGAGGCCGGGGACGCGCAGCGGGGGATGGTGAACCATCCCAAGGACGGCACGTTCCAGCCGTTGATGGACCATCCCAACCGGGGTAAGCGCAGCATCGGTCTGGATCTGGCGACCCCGGGCGGGTACGAGATCCTGCTCGAGCTGTGCCGGGACGCCGACGTGTTCCTGACGAACTTCCTGCCCAGTGCGCGGGCCCGGCTGCACCTGGATGTCGACGACATCCGCAAGGCCAACCCGGACATCATCTACGTGCGGGGCTCCGCGCACGGCCAGCGCGGACCGTGGGCGGAGAAAGGCGGCTACGACGGGTCGGCGTTCTGGTGCCGGATGGGCAGCGCCTGGGGCGTCACCCCCCCGGACTCCCCCCGCGTGGTCACCATGCCCGCCGGCGCCTACGGCGACTCCACCGGCGGGATGACGATCGCCGGCGGGATCGCCGCCGCCCTCTACGGCCGCGCCACCACCGGCCAGACCTCCGTCGTCGACGTCTCCCTCATGTCAGTCGGAGCCTGGGCGTTCGCCCTCGACCTCGGCAACGCCGCCCTCACCGGCGCCAGCAAAACCCCGATCCCCCTCAACCAGACCATGATGAACACCGTCGGGAACCCCACCGTCGGTCACTTCCGCACCTCCGACGGCCGGTGGATCAACTTCACCATGCCCCAGGCGTTCCGCTACTTCGCCGACGTCTGCCGCCACCTCGGCCTCGACCACCTCATCGACGACCCCCGCTTCACCACCGCCGAAAACCTACGCGCGAACGCCGCCGACGCCGGCCAGTACATCGCCGACGCCATCGCCGGCAACACCTACGCCCACTGGAACGAACACCTCCAGACCATGGAAGGCCCCTGGGCACCCGTCCAGAACCCCCACGACATCCTCAACGACCCCCAGATGCACGCCAACGGCTACCTCACCACCCTCACCGACAGCGAAGGCACCCCCCGCCAACTCGTCACCAACCCCGTCCAGTTCGACAACACACCCCCCCACACCCGCCGCGCCCCCCTCTTCGCCGAACACACCGACACCCTCCTACACGAACTCGGCCACACCGACGACACCATCATCAAACTCAAAATCGACGGCGCCATCACCTGAC
>NZ_JALKFY010000606.1:0-75619 GCF_023242985.1 Frankia sp. Mgl5
GCAGAACACCCTGTCCGCGCTGCAGACGAACCTCGCCGACCTCGCCCGCACCGTGACCGAGATCAACCAGCGGACCGGGGGCGGCCGGGGGGGGCCCCCCCCCCCCCCCCGCCCCCCCGGCGCCCCCCCCCCCCCCCCCGGCGCTGTGTCGTCGGAGGGCCTCGTCACCGCGTGTACCAGAATGGCCGGCATGGCCACGACACCGGCGTCGCCCAACCGGACCAGCCCGGCGCGCACCGACCCGGTGGTCGCGGGCGCGAGTGAGCTCATCGGGGGCCCACCCGGGCGGCACGCCCTGCTCGGCGCGAGCCGGAGCTGGTGGACGCCGCTGCGCGTGCTGATGCTCCTGGTGACGCTCACCTGCGTGCTCGGCTACGCGCAGAAGTCCGGCTGCCGCGACACCCGCAACTGGACGGACGAGTACCAGTACACCCGGATGTGCTACTCCGACGTGGTGGCCCTCTACAGCCAGGAGGGCCTGGTCGACGGCAAGATCCCCTACCTGGACTACCCGACCGAGTACCCGCCGGTGATCGGCGGCGCGATGCAGCTGGTCTCCTCGCTCGCCGGCCTCGGCTCGGCACCGGCCGCGGTGTTCCGCACCGACGAGGCGGGCGCCCAGGTCTTCGACCACTACTCGATGGACTCCCGCTCGGCGCTGTTCTACGACCTCACCGCGCTGCTGTTCCTGGTGGCCGCGTGTGTGGCGGTCTTCTGCACGGCGCTGACCATGGCGCCCTCCCGGATCTGGGACGCGGCCCTGCTCGCCCTGGCACCGACGCTCGCGCTGCACCTGCTGACCAACTGGGACGTCCTCGCCGTGGCCTTCGCGGCCGGTGGGCTGCTCGCCTGGTCGCGGC
Organism: Frankia sp. Mgl5; assembly: GCF_023242985.1. Taxonomy (NCBI): domain Bacteria; kingdom Bacillati; phylum Actinomycetota; class Actinomycetes; order Frankiales; family Frankiaceae; genus Frankia; species Frankia sp. Mgl5. The sequence goes on from NZ_JALKFY010000606.1 coordinate 861, forward strand.
GGGCCCCACGGCTGGCCGGCATCCTGTTCGGGCTGGGGGTGGTCACCAAGCTCTACCCGGCGCTGTTCCTGCTGGGGCTCGCCGTGCTCTGCCTGCGGACCGGCCGGATGCGGGAATGGGCGCGCACCGTGGTCTACGCGGTGGGCGCCGCGGTCGCCGTGATGCTGCCCGTCTGGCTGACCGCCGGCTACTTCGACGGCACGACGAAGGTCAGCGACGGCATCTGGTCCACCTTCTGGGGCGGCGGCGACTGGGTCGCGCTGCTGGACGGGGAGCAGGCCGGCGCGCACAACGGCCTGCAACGCTTCTTCGAGCTCAACTCCGAGCGCGGCGCCGACTGGGATTCGCTGGCCTTCGCGACGACCTGGCTGGCCGGCAAGTACGACACCGGCTGGTTCGCGCCCCTGCACCTGGTCGTCCTCGCCATCGGGCTGACCGCCGCCGGCGCGGCCGCCGCGCTGGCGGTGCGGCGCTGGCCGTGGCTGCGCGCGCAGGTCATCGGCACCGCCGTCGCGTGCTGGCTGGTCCTGGCCGTGGCCACGCCGCTGGTCCTCGGCGCCGTGCGCGACCACGGCATCCCGGTCGGGACGCTGAACGTCCTGACCGCGGTCGGCCTCGTCCTGGCCGTGGTGGGCATCCTGGCGCTCGCCCTGCTGGCGCCGCGCCGGCCACGGGTGCCCCAGGTGGTGCTCCTCCTTGTGATCGCCTTCCTGCTGACCAACAAGGTCTTCTCACCGCAGTACACGATCTGGCTGCTGCCGCTGATGGCCCTGGCCCGGCCGCGTTGGCGGCTGTTCCTGGTCTGGCAGGCCTGCGAGATCTGGGTGCTGTTCACCCGGTTCATGCACTTCATCTACAACGACACCTCCGGCGCCGACGGGATCGACCGGGGCTGGTTCGTCGGCGCCGTGGTGCTCCGTGACCTGATGCTCTGCGTCGTCGCGGCCTTCGTGGTGCGCGAGATCCTCCGCCCCGAGCTGGACGTCGTCCGCGACGGCGGCGTGGACGACCCGGCCGGCGGGATCCTCGACGGCGCCCCCGACGTGCGCGGCGGGCGCCTGGGCCTGCGGCTGCCGTCCCGGCCCTGGGGCCGCGCGGTGCCCGCCTCGGCACCGTTGTCCGGCACCGAGGCAGGCACCGATCGGGACGAGCTTTCGTGGCCGGAGGGTCTGGCGGGCCCGGTGGGTGACGAGCCGCGCGTCGCGGCGCCGGAGGCGTCAACCGCACCCCACTCCCCGCGGCCCGTCGACGGGCGGGAGCAGGGATGACGGCGGACGCCCCGGCCGAGCCGCACGCCGGGCGTCCCGTCGAGTCGGCCGGACACGCCGCTCCCGGTGGCACCGATCCGGTGTGGCGGGTCTGGGCCCGGCTGCCTGACGCCGTGCAGGCCTCGCTCCCGGTGTGGTTCGCCAGCCGGGTGGCGGTGGTGATCGCGTCGCTGGCGGGGGCACGCGCCCTCTCGGACGGCCCGGCCGGCGACGCGCCCGGCCTCACCACACTCTGGGACCGCTGGGACGTCGGCCTGTTCACCAAGGTGGCCCGCTACGGCTACCTCTCGCCGTCCTACATCGACCGGACGGAGGTCGACTTCCCGGGGCTGCCGCTGGCCATCCGCCTCGTCCACGTGGTCGTCCCGGACTGGATCGCCGCCGGACTGGTGGTCTCGTTCCTCGCCGGCACGCTCGCCGCCGCCGCGTTGTGGCGGCTGGCCGCCGACGAGGTCGGGCGGGAGGACGCGCGGTTCGCGGTCGTCGCGCTCGTCTGCTTCCCGTACGCGGTCTTCCTGTTCGCCGCGTACTCCGAAGGTGTCTTCCTGGGCTTCGCGGTGGCCTCCTGGCTCGCCGCGCGGCGTGACCGGTGGCTGCTCGCCGGCCTGCTGGGCGCCGGCGCCGCCTCGGCGCGGGTGACCGGTATCCCGTTCTGCGCCGCCCTGGTCGTGCAGTACGTGCTCGTGCGCCGCGCCGCGGGCCGCCCGCTCTTCGCCCCGCCGGCGCTGGCGCTCGCCCTGCCACCGCTGCCGATCATCGGGTACGTCCTCTACCTGCGCGCCCGGACCGGGCGGTGGGACACCTACACGGAGGCGATGCGCGCCGGCTGGAACCGCGGCGTCGACTGGCCGTGGCGGGGGTGGTCGCGCACGTGGGAGTCCGCGTTCGACGGGAGCGGGGCGTCGACGTTCGTCTGGTTCTGGCGCGGGGAGCTGCTCGCCGTCGTGATCGGCGTGCTGCTGACGGGCGTGCTGCTGTGGAGCAGGCGCTGGGGCGAGGCGACCTTCGTCGGGCTGATGACCGTCCTGATGAGCTTCTCGAACTACTACGCCTCGGGGATCCGCGGGATCCTGGTCGCCTTCCCGCTGTACCTGCTGCTGGCGCGGGTGGCCGCGCGCCGGCCGTGGGTTCGCGGCGCCTACGTCTGGCTCTGCACACCGGTCATGGTGGTCTTCGTCGTTGCCTTCACCCAGGGCAACTGGGTCGACTGAGGACGGCGACACGACCATCGGGATCGGATGTCGGTCCGGGCGGCCGGCGCGTGCGCGAGAATGGGGCCGTGGCGGCAGACGACGTACGGGTGGACGGGCCGGGGCCCTCGTCGCGGCAGCCGCCGGGCGTGATGGCGTCCGCCGCCGTGGCGGGCCTGCTGGCGCTGGTGTTCCTGGTCCTCGCGGTCGTCGTGCCCGATCCGTCCCGGCACGCCCACGGGCTGCTGGTGGTCGTCGACCTGGTGGGCGTGGCCGGGGTCGGTGCCGTGTGGATCCGGGTGGTCCGCCTGGTCGGCCTCTCCGAGGACCGTCGCCGGGTCGAGTAATCTCGTCCAGACACACCGTGTGCCGACGTTCCAGCTCGCATCCACATGATCGTGTGGTCGAGCTCGCCCGGCGGGGAGCGCGCCCTGGAGGCGTGCCGTACCCGCGGGGCGGACATCCCCGGCATGCGGTCCCTCCTGCCACGGATGATCCGTGGCCGCTAGAGTCCACAGGAGGTGGGTTCAGCCTTGCCACGCCACTATGAACTGATGGTGATCCTCGATTCCGAGCTCGAGGAGCGCACGGTCGCACCCTCGCTCGACCAGTACCTCAACGTCGTCCGTCAGGGCGGCGGCGTGGTCGAGAAGGTCGACGTGTGGGGCCGCCGCCGGCTCTCCTACGAGATCGCCAAGAGCTTCGAGGGCATCTACGCCGTCATCGACCTGCACACGGAGCCGGCCGTCGTCGCCGAGCTGGACCGCCAGCTCGTCCTCAACGAGTCCGTGATCCGTACCAAGGTGATCCGGCTGCCCGAGCCCAAGGCGCCACGGCCGAACCGCCGGGCGGCGGCGTGACGTGCTCTGCCCGGCCGGCGCTGCGCGCGCTGACGCGGGCCCCTCGACCGGAGGAGCGTGATCATGGCCGGTGAAACGGTGATCACGGTCGTCGGCAATCTGACGAACGACCCCGAACTGCGTTTCACGCCGAACGGCGCCGCGGTCGCGAGCTTCACGGTCGCGTCCACCCCGCGCACGCTCGACCGCGGAACGAACGAGTGGAAGGACGGCGAGGCGCTCTTTCTTCGCTGTTCCATCTGGCGGCAGGCTGCCGAGCACGTCGCCGAGTCCCTCACCAAGGGTGCGCGCGTCATCATCCAGGGGCGTCTCAAGCAGCGCTCCTTCGAGACCCGCGAGGGTGAGAAGCGGACGGTGATTGAACTGGACGTCGACGAGATCGGCCCCTCGCTGCGTTACGCGACCACGAAGGTCACCAAGGCGGCCCGCGGTGGCGGCTTCGGTGGTGGCCAGGGTGGCGGCGGCTTCGGCGGCGGCCAGGGTGGCCCCGGCGGCCCGAGCGGGCCTGGTGGCCCCGGTGGCCAGCCCGGTGGCGGCTACAACGGCGGATCCCCACAAGGCGGTGGCTCCGGCTATGCCGGCGGCGCCGTCGACGACCCGTGGTCACAGCCCGCGGGTGGTTACTCCGACGAGCCGCCGTTCTGAGCGGCCGGGTGTCATCTTCGCGCGACCGGAACTCGGGCGCAAAACGAGGTAGGAGCTCATCCATGGCCAAGGCGGCCGTGCGCAAGCCCAAGAAGAAGGTTTGCGTCTTCTGTAAGGACAAGGTCCACTACATCGATTACAAGGACACTTCCCTGCTCCGGAAGTTCATCTCCGACCGGGGGAAGATCCGCGCCCGCCGGGTGACTGGCAACTGCAGCCAGCACCAGCGTGACGTCGCGACCGCGGTGAAGAACAGCCGCGAGATGGCGCTGCTGCCGTACACCTCGACGGCCCGCTGAGGAGGATGAGATGAAGCTCGTCCTCACCCAGGAGGTCCCGGGGCTCGGCAGCCCGGGGGACATCGTCGACGTGGCCGACGGCTACGGCCGGAACTACCTGGTGCCGCGCCGGTACGCGATTCTCGCGACCCGCGGCGCAGAGCGTCAGGTCGCCCAGATCAAGCGGGCGCGTGACGCCCGGGCGGTCCGCGACCTCGACCACGCCAAGGAGATCGCCGGCCAGCTCTCCGGTCTGTCCGTCCGGCTGGTCAGCCGCGCGGGCAAGGAGGGCCGGCTGTTCGGCTCGGTCACGGCCGCCGACGTGGTGTCCGCGGTGACCGACGCCGGAGGCCCCGCGCTGGACCGGCGCCGGGTCGAGCTGAGCACCCCGATCAAGTCGCTCGGCTCGCACACCGTCGCCGTGCACCTGCACCCCGAGGTCAGCGCGAAGCTGACCGTCCAGGTCACCTCGGCCTGACTGCGGACGCAGGCCAGGGTCGCGCCGTCCGTGGCGCGACCCTGGCCTGCTCTTGTTAGCAGCGCTCGGGATCCGGGACCGCAGGTCCGAGGGCTGGGATCTTGGGATCCAGCTCCGAGGTGTCGGGACTTGGGAACCCGGGTCCGAGGGATCGGAACCCGTCCTGGAGCGGGTCTCACGGACCGCACCCCCGCTGACGCCGGTTCCAGCACAACCGTGGCGGCTGATTGAGTCCATGGACACGCTCGTTCGCCACGCATCAGCCGGTGGCTTCCTGGCCGCGCGGAGCTTCGGGGTTCGGCGGCTTGGCGCCCGGTGACTTACTTGGACGACGCGACCACATCCAGATCACGTCTGTGTCCGCGTGTGAGTGGGTGGTGACGCTGCGGCTCGGGCAGAATGATCGTGGGCATATCGCGGGGAGATCAGATCCCCGGACGGTATAGCTCAAAATGATTAGTCAGACCGCGATCTCGGGGTTGCGCCAAAGATTTTTTTGTCCACAGGTGTCGTATCCCTGTAGCCCCTTCTGGCACTGCGGTTCCGGGCGCTCGCGGCGCCGTCATCCACAGCGTCGCCGCCGCTCGTCCCGAGGCGTTCCCCAGAATCCCGCTCGTTACCAACAGGTTGTCCACAGGTGGGTGTGGATAACTTTTTGGCGCCTCCCCGTGGGGGCCTCTACTGTCGAGCCCTCCACACTGGCCATGTACCCGTGGGAACGGGATAGTCCAGACGGGTGAGGTGGGCGTGATCTTCGGATCGGTGGGCGGGCGGGCGAGTTGACACCCTCCAAACTGCAGTCGAACATATGTTCGATAGTGTCGATGGGATCGGGTTCGATGAAATCGGGTCCGGTGGGATCGGGTCCGATGGGATCAGGTCGGGAGCTTCCGGCGCACGGCGCTGCTCCGATCGCCCGGTCGCGGCGGTGCGCCGGTGGGCCGGTCGACATCCGAGAGGGGGAGGCTTGAGCGTCGCCGACATCGCGCGCGGGCCTGGATCCGCGGTCGAGTTCGATCGCACCCCGCCCCACGATCTTCCTGCGGAGCAGAGCGTGCTGGGCGGCATGCTGCTCTCGAAGGACGCGATCGCGGACGTCGTCGAGGTCCTCCGGGCGAGCGACTTCTACCGGCCGGCGCACGCCACCGTCTACACCACGATCGGCGACCTCTACGGCCGTGGGGAGCCGGCCGACGTCATCAGCGTCGCGGCCGAGCTGGGCCGGCAGAACCTGCTGGAGCGGGTCGGCGGGCCGGCCTACATGCACACGCTGATCTCCAGCGTCCCGACCGCGGCGAACGCCGGCTACTACGCGCGCATCGTCGCGGAGAAGGCCGTGCTGCGCCGGCTGGCCGAGGCCGGCACGCGCATCGTGCAGCTCGCCTACGGCCCGGCGCCCGACGTCACCGACGTCGTCGACCGGGCCCAGGCGGCCGTCTACGAGGTGACCGAGCGGCGCACGAACGACGACTACACCCCGCTCGGCGAGTTGCTGAACCCGGCGCTGGAGGAGATCGAGGCGATCCAGGCCCACGACGGCGCCCTGACCGGGGTGCCGACGGGGTTCACCGACCTCGACGAGCTCACCAACGGCCTGCACGGCGGCCAGCTGTGGATCGTCGCGGCCCGGCCCGCGGTCGGCAAGTCGACCCTGGGCCTGGATTTCGCCCGCGCCGCGTCGATCAAGAATGGGATGACCTCGGTCGTCTTCTCGCTGGAGATGAGCCGCATGGAGATCACCATGCGGCTGCTCTCCGCCGAGGCCCGGGTGTCGCTGCAGAACATCCGCACCGGCCGGCTGACCGACGACGACTGGGGTCGGCTGGCCCGGCGGATGGGGGAGGTCGCCGAGGCACCGCTGTACATCGACGACAGCCCGCACCTGACGATGATGGAGATCCGGGCGAAGGCGCGGCGGCTCAAGCAGCGCAACGACCTGCGGCTGGTCATCCTCGACTACCTGCAGCTGATGTCCTCGCCGAAGAAGGTCGAGAGCCGCCAGCAGGAGGTCAGCGAGATCTCCCGGTCGCTGAAGCTGCTCGCGAAGGAGCTGGAGGTCCCCGTCGTGGCGATCTCGCAGCTCAACCGGGCCTCCGAGCAGCGGGCCGACAAACGGCCCCAGGTCTCCGACCTGCGCGAGTCCGGCAGCCTCGAACAGGACGCCGACGCGGTCATCCTGCTCTACCGGGAGGACACGGTGGAGAAGGAGTCCGCGCGGGCCGGCGAGGCCGATCTGATCATCGCCAAGCATCGTAACGGCCCCACGGGCACCGTCACGGTCGCCTTCCAGGGCCACTACTCCCGGTTCGTCGACATGGCCAACTGATCCACGCCGTGATCCGGTGGGAGGGCGGCCGCCCGCTGCGGTCGGGTCGACTGGCCCGATCGGACTGGTCGGCGGGCCGACCGGCCTGAAGAGCCGGCCCCGCGGTGACAGACTGGGCGACATGAGCGTTTCCGGTGTTCCCCCGCGCGACTCCGGGGTCGTCGAGGTCGCGCGGTTCGACGTGTTGCCAGGGTCCGAAGAGGAGTTCGCCGCGGCGTACCGAACCGTCCGGCACGAGCTGGTTGCCACGCCCGGGTGCCGCTCCGCCCGGATGACCAGGGGGGTCGAGTCCCCGTCCAGCTTCGTGCTTCTGGTCGACTGGGACAGCCTGGAAGCGCACACCGAGACCTTCCGCGGTTCCGACCGGTTCACCCGGTGGCGGGCGGCGCTCTCCCCGTTCTTCGCGGCCGCGCCGTCGGTGGAACACGTCGTGGCGATCACAGACCCCGTCGTGCCGGCACCGGCGTCGGCGGACCGGCCGGCCAGCTCCTGAGCCCGCCGGCCGTCGCGCGCCTCCGCCGCCATGATGACCTTCATCGGGTACCTTTTTCTGGCGCCCCTCTCGGCCGCGTTCTTCGGCTTTCTGGTGTGGCTGCTGCCCGCGATCGCGATGCGCGACGTGATCGGCCGAATGCGGATCCGGCCGTTCACGTTCTTCGTGACCGGCTACATCTTCATCGGCCTGATGAGCTTCTACCTGCTGGTCTTCTACGAGGACCATGAGGTCGCCCCGTTCCTCGGAACGGTCGCGTCGCTGGGCCTGGTGTGGGCGGTCCGGCGGTGGTGGCGGTCGCGGCGCGGCTCCCGCACGGTCGCCGGGTTCAACCGGCTGACGGGCCCCCAGCAGCGCCCGGGAGCGCCCGGGAGCGGGCCCGGCATCCCCCACCCTGACCAGCACGGCGTCCAGCCGGGCCAGTGGGGGGTCCAGTCGGGGCAGTACGGCGCCCAGCCTGGTCCGCACGGCACCCACCCCGGCCAGTGGGGCGTCCAGCCCGGTGAGCACCCCGGTCCGTACGGCGGGCCCGGGTATCCGGGCGTGCCCGGGCAGACCACTCCGCCGGGATATCCGGCCCCGCCCGGCCAGGGGGGACATCCCGGCCATCCGGGGGCCGCGGCCACGGGCGGTCCGCCTGGGTCCGTCGGCCAGCCGCCCGCGGATGGTGTCCAGCCGGGGGGTCCTGGCTGGACACCCGGCCAGGATGGCGAGCACCTGGATACGGCGGGCGCCGGCGAGCCACCCGCGCCGGGCAGGACCGGCCGGATCGCCGGCTATCCGCTCGCGGCGCCGCCGCCGGACTCGCCTTCCGGTCCGCCCGGATACCCGCCGCCGGAGCGCCCGGCATCCGGCGGACCGGCGGCGACGACACCGAAGGCATCGGGTGGACCTGTGCCGAATCCACCGGCGCCAGGCTCATCAGCGCCAGGCTCGCAGGTACCCGGTTCACCGATGTCGGGTGGTCCCACGCCGGATGGTCCGGTGTCAGGTGCGGGCGGACCGGTGTCGGGTGGACCGGGCGCGGGCCCGCCGGCCTGGAGCGACGAGCCGGACATCGACCCGACCTGGCTGGAGTTCTTTGCCAGCGAGCCCGGCGGCCTGGGCACTGACGGTCCGGGCGCCGGTGGCCCGGGGGGAGGCGCCGGTCCGGCCGGTCCGACCGGTCCGGCGGGTGCGACCGGGCGAGGTGGTCCGGGCGGTCCGGTGGATTCCGCGGGACCCGTCGATCCCGAGGAGCCGGACGGGCCGACCTCCGGTCCTCCCGGCGACCGGAGGCCCTGACCTCCGAGAGCGTCGCGTGGTCGGTTCTCCGAGTGGTCTGCTCGGGCCGCCAGGTGACGTGGTCGGTTCTCCGGGTGGTGTACTCGGGCTGGCGGGTGGCGTGGTCGGGCGGGTGCGGGCGAGGCGTAGCCTGATCGGTGGCGAAGCCTCCGGATCGGAGCGCGCCCGCGTGCCGCCTGTCGACTCGGGAACACCCGCCGACTCGGGAGCAACGACGTCGGAGACACCGATATCGGGAACACCGAGATATCGGAACACCGACGTCCGCTTCGTCGTACCGACGGCTGTTCGCCCGCCCGCGTCCGGCACCCCGACGCACCGCCCGTCTTCAACGCCCCACAGCCCAGCTCAGAGGTCGAGATGCCCGCTCTGCGTTCCCGCACCACCACCCACGGTCGCAACATGGCCGGTGCCCGCGCCCTGTGGCGGGCGACCGGCATGACCGACGACGACTTCGGCAAGCCGATCGTCGCGATCGCGAACAGCTTCACGCAGTTCGTTCCCGGCCATGTCCACCTGCGGGACGTCGGAAAGATCGTCGCGGAGGCGGTGGCCGGGTCGGGCGGGGTCTCCAAGGAGTTCAACACGATCGCCGTCGACGACGGCATCGCGATGGGCCACGGCGGCATGCTGTACTCCCTGCCGTCCAGAGAGATCATCGCGGACAGCGTCGAGTACATGGTGAACGCCCACTGCGCCGACGCGCTGGTGTGCATCTCGAACTGCGACAAGATCACCCCGGGGATGCTGCTCGCCGCGCTGCGGCTCAACATCCCGACCGTCTTCGTCTCCGGCGGGGCGATGGAGTCCGGTCAGGCCGTCGTCACCGGTGGCATCGCGCGCTCGCGGCTCGACCTGGTCGACGCGATGACCGCTGCGGTCAACCCCGACGTCAGCGACGCCGACCTCGACACCATCGAGCGGTCGGCCTGCCCGACCTGCGGCTCCTGCTCCGGGATGTTCACGGCCAACTCGATGAACTGCCTGACCGAGGCGCTCGGCCTGGCGCTGCCGGGCAACGGCACGACGCTGGCCACCGCGGCGGCCCGGCGCGGCCTGTTCGTCGAGGCCGGCCGCCTCGTCGTCGACCTGGCCCGCCGCTACTACGAGAAGGACGACGAGGCCGTCCTGCCCCGCTCGATCGCGAGCGCGGCGGCGTTCCGCAACGCGTTCGCGGTGGACGTCGCCATGGGCGGTTCGACGAACACCGTCCTGCACCTGCTCGCCGCCGCCGTCGAGGCCGAGGTCGAGGTGACCCTCGACGACATCGACCAGGTCTCCCGCTCGGTGGCCTGCCTGTGCAAGGTGGCGCCCAGTTCGACCGACTACTACATGGAAGACGTCCACCGGGCCGGCGGGATCCCGGCGATCCTCGGTGAGCTCGACCGCGGCGGCCTGGTGGACCCGAACGTGCACAGCGTGCACGCGGCGAGCCTGCGCGAGTTCCTCGACCGCTGGGACGTGCGCGGGGCGGACCCGTCCCCGGACGCGATCGAGCTGTTCCACGCCGCGCCTGGCGGCGTGCGCACCGTCGAGCCGTTCGGCTCGACGAACCGCTGGGACACCCTCGACACCGACGCGAAGAACGGCTGCATCCGCTCGGTCGAGCACGCCTACTCGGCCGACGGCGGCCTGGCCGTGCTGCGCGGCAACCTGGCCCCCGACGGCGCCGTGGTGAAGACGGCCGGCGTCGACGAGAGCCAGTGGACGTTCCGCGGGCCCGCGCTGGTCGTCGAGAGCCAGGAGGCCGCGGTCGACGCGATCCTGAACAAGGTCGTCAAGGCGGGCGATGTGATCATCGTCCGGTACGAGGGCCCCCGCGGTGGGCCCGGCATGCAGGAGATGCTCTACCCGACGGCGTTCCTCAAGGGCCGCGGCCTCGGGCCGAAGTGCGCGCTGATCACCGATGGCCGCTTCTCCGGTGGCAGCTCGGGCCTGTCGATCGGCCACGTCTCCCCGGAGGCGGCGCACGGTGGCCCGATCGCGCTCGTCCGGGACGGTGATCTCGTCGAGATCGACATCCCGCGGCGGCGGATCGACCTGCTGGTGCCGGACGCCGAGCTCGCCGCGCGGCGGGCCGAGATCGAGGCGAACGGCGGCTACCACCCGGCGAACCGGGAGCGTGTCGTGTCGGCCGCGCTGCGCGCCTACGCGGCCATGGCGACGTCCGCCTCGACCGGTGCCGCCCGTGACGTCCGGCTCATCACGGGATGAGATCTCGCTCGGTAGCTGAATCAATCGCGGTGTGTGTGCGAAGGTGGAGCTTGTTCGCTTGGCGCGACTCCAAGTAGTCACCTGATCGCCTAGTGGTTGGGTGGGCGCGGGTGGTCGTGGCCGGGGCCGCGGGGGGCGCGACCGTTCCAGGAGATCCGCCTCGCCATGGCTCGTCACAGACGTTCGGACCGCCGCTTCGCTCGCCGCGTCAATTCAGCTCGTCCTGCCGACAGTGGGATGAGGTTTCCCGTGAATCCTCGCGTCCACCGGCGGTCGTGCTCGCGTTCGCACCCGACCCGGCTGCTGCTGGCGGTGGTCGCCGTGACGGTGGTCGGGCTGGGAACCCTCGGCCTGGTCGCGGGCGTGGACGGCTCCGGGGGGTCCGGATCGAGTGACGGGCCGGCCCGTCTCGGCGTGGCGGAGATCCCTACCGGCCTGGACGGATCATCCGGTCCGCTGGCGGCTTCCGGCACGGCCGGTTCCAGCACCGCTGCGACCGGCACGGCCGGTTCCAGCACCGCTGCGCCAGGAGCCGCCGCGGGCGCCGCTGCGTCGGGTGCTGCCGGGGCGGACTCGGAGCAGGGCACGGCAGGTGGCACGGAGCAGGGCACGGCGGGAGGTGGCCAGGCCACGGGCGCCACGGGTGGGTGGGAGCCCCAGATCCCGGGATCAGGCGTGGCAGGCGCGGTGCCCGCGGCGCCGGGGAGCGCGGCCACCAGCACGCCCCAGCCCGCCGTCGAGCGGGCGATGACGCCCTCGAAGAGCGCCTCGACCAGCTCCGCACCGGTCTCCGGGGGCGACGACGGCGCGGGCCTGCTGTGGTCGGACGAGTTCGGCGGCGTGGCGGGCGCGGCCCCGGACCCGGACACCTGGATCACCCAGACCGGCTCCGGCTGGGGCGACCGGGAGATGCAGTGCTACACCCGCGACCCGCGGAACCTGGCGACCGACGGCCGCGGCCACCTCGTGATCACCGCGCGCAGGGAGCCGTCCTGCGACGGCACGCGCTTCTCCTCCGCGCGAATCGAGACGCTCGGCAAGCGAGCCATGCGCTACGGCTACCTGGAGACCCGGGCCGTGCTGCCGACCGGCCGCGGCGCCTTCCCGGCGGTGTGGCTCCTCGGCTCCGACATGCCGGCCGTCGGCTGGCCGGCGAGCGGCGAGCTGGACGTCGTCGAGGCGGTCTCGACGGCGCCCACGACCGTGCACACGAACGTCCACGGCGTGGACACCGCCGGCGCTCACTGGCAGGCCACCTGGGGCAACGGCGGGATGTACGACGCCGGGGCCGACCTCGCGGCGGCCTTCCACACCTACGGCCTGGAGTGGACGCCGTGCGCGCTGCGGTTCTACTTCGACGGCCGGCTCATCCGCACCGTCACCCGTGATCAGGTGCCGGTCTGGCTGTGGGACCGGGAGCACTACGTGATCCTCAACGTCGCGGTGAACTCGGAGGGCGCGAGTGCCACGGCCGCTGACTACCCGCAGCGGATGGCGGTCGACTACCTGCGGGTCTACGTCGCCAAGCCGTGATACGCCGACCGCCCTGGCACCCCAGCCGCCCTGATGCCACCGCGCAGGCCCCGGCCGCCGCGCCTCGGCGCGGTCGGCCCGGTCGGATCAGGAAGGGACGGCCAGGGTCAGGGCGAAGTCGCCGTCCGGGTCCGTCCACTGGTGGCTGACGGAGAGTCCGGCCGCGGCCAGCTCGGCGGCGATCGAGTCGAGGGTGAACTTGGCGCTGATCTCGGTGCGCATCTGCTCGTCGGCGTCGAAGCGGGCGACCAGATCCAGGGCGCGGACCCCGACCTCCTGCTCGCGGACGCTGCGCAGGCGCATCTCGATCCAGGAGTTCTCCGCGTCCCAGGCGGCGACGTGGGCGAACCCGCGCAGGTCGAAGTCGGCCCCCAGCTCCCGGTTGATCACCGAGAGAACGTTGCGGTTGAAGGCGGCTGTCACGCCGGCGCTGTCGTCGTAGGCCGCGACGAGACGTCGCGGGTCCTTCACCAGGTCGGCGCCGAGGAGCAGGGCGTCGCCGTCGGCGAACTGGTCGCTCAGGGCGCGCAGGAAGGCGGCGCGCGCCGCGGGCCGCAGGTTGCCGATGGTTCCGCCGAGGAAGGCCACAAGCCGCCGGTCGTCGCGGCCTCCACCGTGGCCGTCATCAGCACCGGCAGCACCGGCGGCCGCCGCCGCGCCCGTGTCCGCGGCGGGCCGGGCGCCAGGGAGAAGGCCGAGGTGGCGCTCGAAATCCCCGACCACCGCGTGCACCGAGATTCCCGGATACGCCCGCAGGATGTCCTGTCCGGCCTGGAGCAGGGTCTCCTCGTCCACGTCGAAGGGGACGAAGCGGCGTAGCACCCCGGTGGCGCGCAGCGCGTCGAGGAGCAGGCGGGTCTTCTCCGAGGTGCCGGAGCCGAGCTCGATGAGGGTGCCGGCCGGGCAGACGGCGGCGATCTCGGCGGCGTGCGCGGTGAGCACCGCGTGCTCGCGGCGGGTCGGGTAGTACTCGGGCAGGCGGGTGATCCGGTCGAACAGCAGGCTGCCGGTGGCGTCGTAGAACCACTTGGGTGGCAGCTCACGAGGGCGGGAGGTCAGGCCGGCGCGCACGTCCGCGGCGAGCGAGGCGTGCCGTTCGGTGGCGGCGAGGTGGCGGTCCACGGTGATCTGCGGGGCCTGGTCCGTTCGGGCGGGTTCGTCGGGCCTGCCCGACGGGGCGGACCCGCTGGTGGCTGTGGCGGGATGCGGCTGCCTGCCGGGCACGGGAATCGTCTCCGGGGCGGTAGCCGGTGTCCTCGATGTCATCGTGGTGCCCTCCGTCTGCCTCGTACGACTCACCGTAGTCGTTCTAAGAGATCAAACTACTAAGAGTAACTTTGTGTGTGTCGGCCACCAGGAGATATTGGTCCGGTACGTCGACCCAACCGGATTCGTCATCATCTGGCTCACTGGCGACGACGATCCCGTCCACCTCCTCGCGGTAGCTGAGGGTGTCCCGCCAGGTGCTCGCCACGAGCTGCGTGCCGTCGGTCACCAGCAGGTTCAGCCGGGACGGCGTCCCGTCCGGCTCGCGCAGCCCGCCCAGCGTCAGGACGACGTCCGCCACGGCCCGCGGCAGTGGCAACCGGGACGCGCTCTCCCACAGCAGGGCGGCCACGATGGCCGAGTCGCAGCGGGAGTCCGGCACCGGCGCGCCGGGCCGGGCCGCCAGCTCCCGCAGCGCGCCGTCGGTGTGCACCCGCCCGTTGTGGCTCAGCAGCAGCCGGCCTTCGGCGAAGGGGGCGGTCGCGGTCTCCTCGACGGGCATCCCGACGGTGGCGCTGCGCACCGCGGCAAGCACACATCCCGAGGTCACGGCGCCGGCGAACGAGCTGTAGGAGGCGTCCGTCCACATCGGCACCGCGCGCCGGTAGCGGGCGGGTTCGGGGCGCAGGCCGGGCGCGTACCAGCCGACACCGAAGCCGTCGGCGTTGACGGTCCCGTGCCGCATCCGGCGGGGCGCCCACGACTGGCGCAGCAGGCTGGACGGCCGGTCGAGGGTCAGCGCCGCGAGCGTGCGCGGGGCACCGAGCCAGGCCAGGTGACGGCACACGGGCAGGCGTGACCTTTCTGCACGCGGGCCTTGGCACCACGCTCCCGGCAACCCACCGCCCCGCCGCCGTCGCGGCGCCGGGCCACGGGTACAGGTGTGGACGCCGGTACCGGTACGGGCGGGTGCGGGTGCGGGTGCTGGTGCTGGTTCGGGTGCGGGCCTGGAGCGGCGGGGTCAGGGGGTCTCGGCGTCGCGGGCGAGCCGGAACCCGGCGAAGATCTGCCGTCGGATCGGAAAGTCCCAGTTGCGGAACGTGGAGCGGACGGCGCTGGGATCGGTCGCCCAGGAACCGCCGCGCAGCACCCGGAACCGGGCCGGGGCCGCATCGCGAGGATAGAAGACCTCGCTGTACTCCCGATACGGGAACGACGCGAAGCCCGGGTAAGGGGTGAACCCGCCGCCGGTCCATTCCCAGACGTCCCCGATCATCTGTTCGGCGCCGTACGGGCTCGCGCCGGCCGGCCTGCCGCCCACCGGCGCGGGCCGCGCAGTGCGGTGTCCCAGGTTCGCAAGCTCGGAAGTCGGGTCGGTGTCGCCCCATGGATACCGTCGTGAACGCCCGGTGACGGGGTCGTGCGCACACGCCTTCTCCCACTCGGCCTCCGTGGGCAGCCGTCGTCCGGCCCAGCGGGCGTGGGCCTCGGCTTCATACCAGCACACGTGTTGCACGGGCTCGTCGAGAGGCACCGGTTCGACCCGCCCGAATCGGCGGCGTGTCCAGACGTCGCCGTCGCGTGACCAGAAAAGCGGCGCCGTCAGGTCCTCCTGGCAGCGCCACGCCCAGCCCTCGGTGGACCAGAGCCGCTCGTCGGCGTAGCCGCCGTCCGCGATGAACGCCAGGTGGGCCCGGTTGGTGACCGGGTAGCGGCCGAGGCGGAAGGCGGGCAGGAACACCCGGTGCGCCGGCCGCTCGTTGTCGTACGCCCACGGCTCGGTCGACGTGCCCATGGTGAACTCGCCGGCCGGCACCAGGACCTCGGCCGCCTCGTCCACCGGCCCGGCCGGGGACGGCGGCGCCGGCCGCGGGTCGGCCAGGACGGGCGGGCCCGCGCGCAGCTGCAGCGTCGCGAGCATCGTCTCGTCGTGCTGGTGCTCGTGCTGGATCACCATGCCGTAGACGAACGACCCCGACAGCAGCCGAGCACGCCGGTGGACGGCCGCGCCGCCGTCCCGCTCACCGTCCCCGTTCGCGGCCTCGTTCCTGCTCTCGGCCTCGTTTCCGTTCCCGGCCTCGGGTCCGGCGACCTCGCCGGCCGTCTCCGGGGCGTGCAGCAGGTCGGGGTCCAGCCCGGTCAGGACGTCCATCGCCCGCCCGCGGACGTCCCGCAGGTACGCGCGGGCCTCGTCCGGGCCGAGCAGCGGCAGGGCGGTCCGGCTGGCCCGGCTGTGCCGGAAGGCGTCGTAGACGTCGTCCAGGCCGGGGCGCAGCTCGGCCGCGCCGGTCAGGGCGCGCAGCAGCCAGATCTCCTCGTAGTTGCCGATGTGCGCGAGATCCCAGACCAGCGGTGACATCAGTGGCGAGTGCTGGCGCAGGAGGTCGTCCTCGGTGAGGTCGGTGTAGGCGAGCGACCGGTCCCGGGCCGCCGCCAGCCCCGCCGCCAGCGCCTCCGCGTCGAGGGCGGGGGCGGCCGTCGGGCCGGCGGGGGCGGCCGGCCCGGGAGCGCCGGCCCGGCCGGCAGCGGCCGCCGCGGTGGCGGCGGCAGAGTCACGGGTGGTGGTCGGGTCGCCGGTCACGGCACCGGAACGCACTGGGACGCCTCCTCGCGCAGCAGCTCAGCCGGCCCGCGCGCCTCGAAACGCGCGTTCAGGTCGTCGGCCGGGGAGCGCCCCCGCCGCGTGTAACGGTTGGCGAAGGCCTCCACCGCGGCCCGCAGCCCGGGATCGGCGCCCGTCCGGGCGAGTGCGTCCAGGGCCAGGTCGACGCACCGCACCGCCGCACGGTGCAGTGCCGGGTCCCGCAGGCCGAGCTGGGCCGCCAGCCGCCCCTGCCGGGCGACCGGGAGGCACGCGGCGAGCGCGGCCCGGGCGGCGGCCGGCTCGTCGAGGAGCACCGCCGGCACGGCGACGGCCACCGGCCACAGGTCGGACGGCTGAGCGTCCAGGTAACGCAGCTCCAGCCAGCCACGTGGCCGGACGGGCGGGAACAGCGTCGTCGCGTGCCAGCCGAGGTCCTGGGCGGTCGGGGGGCGTGCCACCGGCCCCGCCCCGGCCATCCAGTCCCCGAAGGTCGTCCGGTTCCGGACCGGCTGGTACCGCCCGTCCGGCTCGCCGACCATCATGAGGTCCGCGTCGTGCAGGTAGCGGGCCCAGAGCCAGGCCAGCTGGGCGTCTCCGGTGGGCGGCGCGCCGGGGGCGTCGCCACGCCCGCCCGGGCCCGCCTGGGCGAGCCACGCCGTCGCCGGCGCCGCCGGGTCGGGCAGGACCGGCCCGGTGCGGCTCGCGTCGATACCGGCCCAGACCGCCTGGCGACCCGACTGCCAGGAGATCTGCCGGCCGTGGGCCATCGGCGACGCGGCGAACATGGCGATCAGCACCGGCTCGAGCGCGTGCGCGAGCCGGAAACGCTCGACGGCCTGCGCCGTGTCCGTGCCGATGTCCAGGTTGACCTGGACGGAGGCGGTCGAGCACATCATCGTCCGGCCGTCGTCGCAGTCCCGGGCCAGGAAGTGCTGCTCCATGGCCACGTACCGGGAGGCGGTGGTGTGGCGGACGGGCGTCCGCAGCGGGTCGACACCCATGCCGACCAGGCCGAGCCTGCGCCGGGCGAGGGCGCCGCGGACGAGCGTGAGGTCGGCGCGCATCGCGGCCACGGCGGCGGTCAGGTCCAGCGGAAGGCCCGAGAGCTCGAGCTGGCCGCCCGGCTCGAAGGTGAGCCGGCTGCCGCCGGGAAGCCGCGGGGCCGAGTCGGTGCCCGGCGGGCCGCCGTCGCGGGCCTGGCCGTTCTCCCGGCCTCGGTCCGGTTGCCGGCCCTGGTCACCGGGGGCGAGGACGCTCTCCAACGCCGCGGCGGTCTCGTCCGCGGGGACGGGCCGGCGCGGGTTCGCGACGTCGACGACGAACCACTCGGTC
Source organism: Frankia sp. Mgl5 (assembly GCF_023242985.1). Lineage (NCBI taxonomy): Bacteria > Bacillati > Actinomycetota > Actinomycetes > Frankiales > Frankiaceae > Frankia > Frankia sp. Mgl5. Next base: position 18,552 of record NZ_JALKFY010000606.1, read on the forward strand.
TCGATGCCGACCCGGTTCGTCGTGGCCGCGCCCGGAGCCGGTGAGCCCGGGATGGCGGGGGTCACGTCCCGGGCGGCGAGGCGCAGGAGATCGTCGAAGGTGGCGATGGGAGTCGCGGCTCCAACCGCGGTTGGAGCCGCAGTGGGAGTTGGAGCCGCAGTAGGAACAGTGGTCTCTGTGTGATCTGCTATGTGATCTGTCTCGCTGATCAACTCGGGTCGAGCGGCCGGTGCCTCCTCGCCGGTCGTGCCCCGTCGTCGGCGTCCAGAAGCCTCAGGTGTCACGCAGGGTGGCATCGAGTGGCTCCTCTCCCGGCGCCTCGATCCTCAGAAGGCGCCTGTCGTGAGGGCGTTCTCCCCACGGCGGCGGCCCGGCTACCCCTCGTGGGGCCACCGTGGGCTGATGCCCACCCGACACAACCCGTGGTGATGGCTTCCACTTCCCCAAAGGTAGGACGTGGGACCTCCGTGGTTCTTCCGGTTATTCCACGCTTCAGGGCTGTTGTGGTTGTGAATTGGATGGAAGTGTGACTCTGATGGGGGAGATTCCCGGTAGCGCGCGGTGACCAGGGCACGGCAGACTCGCAGTCACCCCCCTGCGGTCCGCCGAAGCGCGGCGGCGATATAGACCTGACGGGAGGTGGTGACCGCGGACACGTCCGATCGCGTGTCGGCCGGTAGGTCGGCCATGGCCGAATACCTGCGCCGAAGACAGTTGTACGCCGCCGAACGCGGCGACAGATCACGACGAGTGATGATCACTGCGGCGGCGGGCGCCATCGGTGCCGCCGTGCTCGTGGGGCTCGTGTGCGGTGCCGCCGGGCTCGCGGGCGGGACGGTCGCGCAGGTCGCGGTGCTCACCGGGCTGGCCGTGCTCGGTGTCCTGGCCGCCCGGCACTACCGCGTGCCGCCGGAGATCGAGGCCTGGCGGGTGGACGCGGAGGCCGAGCGCCGTACCGCCCGCTCGCTGGACCGCCTCACCCGCGCGGGCTACACCGTCCTGCACGACCGCCAGCTCGCCGACTCGGCGGGCAACATCGACCACCTGGTCATCGGGCCGTCAGGCGCCTGGGTGGTGGAGACCGACGCCCACCGCGGGCCGGTCCGGCAGAACGCGGCCGGGGTGTGGGCGGGCAAGGTGCCGCTACGCGCCATGCTCGGCCTGGTCGCCTGGATGGGCGAGGAGGCCACCGGCCAACTCGTCGCCGAGCTCCCCTCCGGATGGCAGCTCGAGGCACAGTCGGTCGTCGCCTTCGCCCGTACCGAGGTGCCGAACGGCCTGGCCCTGGTCGACGGTGTGCTGCTGCTGCCGATGGCCGGAGTCGCCGACTACATCCTCTCGGCCGGGGTGGTGCTGCGCCCGATCGATGTGGCGATGCTGGTCGACGTCGCCGAGCGGGTGTTCCCTCGCTACGAGGTCGCCGGGCCGCCCCCGTCGTGGCCGACCCGCTCGCGGCTGCGCGGCCTGCTGCGCCGGTAACGGCGCCAGGCCTCTGGCGCGGCGCGCCGGGCTCACCCGGTCGCGCCGCGACCGGGTCTGCCCTGGCCTTCGGCTGGCGCGTCGAGCCGGGTTCAGCCGGCGGTGTCGGGCCCGCTCGTGCGGCCGCCGCGGCCGTGGTGCGGCGGCGAGTCGATGATGTGCGGATCTCCCACCTGGATGTGGTGGAAGCCGTCCCCGGCGAGCGGGGGCGCGGACCAGCGCGGCTGCCCGGCGACGAGGTTCTCCTCGACCTCCTCCGCCGGGTCGTGCCCATACCCGTAGCCACTGTCGTGGTAGCCACTGTCGTGGTGACCGCCGTCGTGGTGGCCGCTGCCCGGGCCGGGCCGGTCGCCGGCGGGCGTGCCCGGCGGCGGGTCTCCCAGCGGATGTCCGGTCTCCAGCGCCGGGGCGGCGGCCCGCCGCACGAAGGCCGGTGGCCCCGGGGGGTCGGTCCACGCGCGGGGGGTGAGCTCGGGCGGGTCGAGCTCGCTGGGGTCCAGGTCGTCCGGCACGAGGTTGGTGTCGTCGACCTCACCGTGCATCTTCGAGCCGTTGAGGACGACCGGGATCTCCAGGTCGCCGACGACGTGCTCGACGTAGAAGGCGCGGTTCTGGATCAGCCACAGCGCGTAGCCCGGGTCCAGGCGGGGGAGCAGGTCGGCGGCCACGTCCGTGAGCCCGAGGGCCTCCTGCGTGTCCGCGATCTGGTCGGACGCCTGCTTGTACAGGATGCGGATCGCGGTCTCGGCGAGCAGGCCCTTGGCGATCTCCACCGAGTCGGGGGAGGCGGAGAGCAGGTCGGAGATGCGGTGCGCCACGATCGCGTTGGCACAGCCCCACTGACGCGCCAGCTTCTGCTGGGCCGACAGCCGGCGGACCAGCCCGGCGAAGCGCATCAGCCGCCAGCACTCGTCGTAGACCACGTAGCGCTGCACGCCGTCCTGGCGCATCAGCGCGGCTTCCATCCATGCCTGCGCACAGGTCATGATCAGCGCGATCATCTCGTCGCTGCCCTGGACCCGCTCCAGGTTCAGCACCGCGATCGGCCGGTCGAAGTCCAACGGGGACGTCGTCGGGCCGTCGAAGAGACCACCGAGAGCACCGTGCGTGAGCCGGCGCAGGGTCAGCGTCGCGTCCCTGGACGCGTCGCGCAGCTCGGTGGCCGTCATCGGCAGCGCCGAGCAGTCCTCCTCGCTCGGGTCGGTCATCGCCTCGAGGACGTGCGGGAGCAGAGGGGTGGCCCAGCGGTCCGGTGTCGCGCCGGTGATCTGCCGGGTGACGACGTCCAGCGCGAGATCGACGGCGGTGTGCTCGGCCGGGGTGAGCGGTACCCCCTTCGCGGTCTCGATCAGTGACGAGAGCAGGGACGAACGCGCCCGCTTCACCTCGCGCGCCCAGTCGGCGTCCGCGATGCCGCGCGGGCGCGGAGGGGCGTCCAGCGGGTTGAGCCGGGTGGACATGCCGGGCCCGATGTATGTCGGCTCGCAGCCGAGCCGGCGCGCGAGCCGGGTGTACTCACCCTTCGGGTCACAGGGGACAGCGGCCTGGTACCCGAAGGCCGAACCCCGCGAGATCAGCGTCTTCAGCAGCGCGGACTTGCGGGAGCCGACGGCCCCGAACACCGCGAAGTTCGGGTTCTCGATCACCTGCTGCCGGTAGAGCTCGAAGACATCGAAGTCGAACGAGTTGCCCGACCAGACATGCCGGCCGATGTACATGCCGGGCGCGTCGAGCCCGGAGTCGACGACGAACGGATAGATCCCGGCGATCTGGGCCGTGGTCTCCATATGGGCTGGCAGGCGCAGCTTGTGATACGCCCGTCCGGCGAACGGGCCGAGCAGCTTCGGGGGCTGCGCGCCGCGGCGCAGGGCGGCCTGCGCGCGGCGCATCGCGGCCCGTTCTGCGTTGGCCGCGGCCCGCTCGGCTCGCCGCGACCGGCGGTCGTGCGCCGCCGCGGCCTTCGCGCCCCGGCGGCGGGTGCGCGGGCTGCCGCCGAGGTCGACGAACCCGTCGGCGTCGCGGCCGGGATCATGGCCCGGGTCGATCTGGTCGGCGTCGGCGTCGTCGTAGTCGTAGTCCGCGTCGTAGTCGTCGCTCGCGCCGGCGCCGCTACCAGGGGCGTCGTAACGGATCGGGTCGCCCCAGGCGGCGCCGCCCCCCACCGCGGGCGGGCGGGAGGTCACGCAACCCCCACGGCGAGCGGCAGCGCGCCGACGCTGAAGCCCTGGTCCTGCTCGCCGACGAGACGGACCATTTCGAGGCGGCTGCGCGAGGCCAGGGTCTCGGCCTCACCGCAGGCGTCCGCGAGCGACTCGAGGTCGTCGGCGGAGACGGTGACGAACCCGTGGAACCGGAAGGCGCCGAAGCCCGCGATCAGCTCCTGCTCACGGCGTTCGACCTCGTCGGCCTCGGCCACATCCCGCTGGGTCGTGACCTTGCCGACCTTGTCCCGCATCTGCTGCTCACCGAGGTGCGCCATCCGGCGCCGGTTGACCGCCTTCTCCGCCTTCCGGCCGGGCAGCGGCTCCACGACGAGCGACACCGTGCGCCGGCACGTGGTCTCCATCAGTAGCGGCGCGAGGAAGGCGGCCGGCGAGGGAACCCGGGGCCAGCCGTTGATCCAGTACGTGGTGTGGAAGCCGGAGTCGGTGCGGTAGTGGTCCCAGGCGTTGACCGTCCGGACCGGGCCGGCGATCGCCGGGTCGATGCCGGACGGCAGGCCCTTCAGCCCACCCGCGAGGTCGGTGCTCGCCCCACCCCGGGCATCGATCATCTCGATCGAGTACGGGTCGTAGGTGGTGCGGATGACCGCGGCCAGCGCCCGCGGTGGCAGCCAGCCGACGGTGCTGATCGACGCCCTGGCGAGTGCCGCCTCCATCGTCCGCAGCTCACCGAGCAGGACGGCGCACGCGGCCTGGTCGCCACCGCCGGCGCGTTGGATCGCCCGGCGGGCGTCCTTCGCCCGGAGCTGGAAGGAAAGGTAGGTCTCGTGCCGCTGCGCCACCGGCCCGGCCGCGTCGATGACCTGCTCGTACGCCTGCGACGCCCACGAGTCGTCGTGATGACCGCGCACCCGCCAGTGCCGCTGGAGCTGGTCGCCCGAGTCCGGCAGCGTCCGCTCCAGCCACTGGATGCGGGACAGCTTGCCGCCACCACCGGTGAGACCGGCCAGCAGTTCGCCCCAGGCATCCACCCGGGCCTGCTGGTCCCCGGACTCGAGCAGCGCGAACTGGCTGCCCTTCACCTGGAGGACAGCGGTGTAGGTCTGCTTCTTCACGTCCTTGACGACAGCCACGTACCGGCTGCCACCGACCGGAACCGACAACATGACCAGGCTCGACAGCGGCCCTGGCAGGACCGTCCTGGTGATCCGGTCGTCGCCGGGACCGAGCCGGAAGAACCCTCCACGGAACACCGTCTCGCCCGTCACCTTCTGCATCGTGAAGCCGAACACGATCGGCACCCACTGGTCGAGGTTACGATCCTCCACCCGGACGAACGCGACGAAGGCGAACCCCGCGGCAAGCAGCAGCCACACGGGCACGAATACCAACGGCGAACGCAGCGCTCCCAGAACACAGAGCATCACGCCGATCAGGAGCGCGAGCTGAGGCCAGCGCATGCCGAGGAGCACACCGCCGCGCTCCAGCGGCCCGAAGCGGTAGCTGCGTTCAGCGGCCATGAGCTGCTCACCCACCCCCGGTACGCGCCGGCGGGGTGACCCGCGGCTGTGGTGACGGCGTCACCGGGGGCCTGCCGGCCGAGGCGCCCGCCGATCCGCTCGGCGCGGACGCGGTACTGCGCCCGCCGCCTGACGTGCCCGAACGGGGCGCGCCGCCGCCACCTGACGTGATCGCCCGTGCTGTCTGGGGCCGCGCGGTGGACGTAGCCCGGACCGAAGCGGTCGCCCGCGTGCCACTGGACGCCGCCTCGCGGCCGCCAGCCACAGCCGGGGCCGCGCCCGAGCGGGTGACCCTGGCACGAACGCCGCGGACCGCCGCGGTTCCGGCGGTTCCGCCAGCCGCTCCCGCGGCGGCCCGGGCCGGAACTCCGAGCGGGGAGCCGACGCCACCGCGACCCGGGCGAACACTCGGGCGGGCCGTCGGTACACCGGCGCCCGCGATGGCACCGGCGTCGCCGAGCATTCCCCGGTTCCGGGTCTGCAGACGCGAGCCGATCCCACGGAACGTCTCCCGGGACGAGGAACCGAGCAGAGCACCCGCTCCGTGCCCGAACGATGCGGCGCTGCGGCGCCCGGCCGATCCGACCGCGCGCATGAGCTGGACGTCGGCGAACCCGAGCAGGTGCATCAGCATGAACGGTGAGAACACCGCCGCGATCATCACAACGACACCACTGAGAATGCTCAGCGTCTGGTCAACGGCTGATCCACTGGGATCCTGGGCGATGCCCGCCCCGAGGGCGAATATTGCGTAGATCACCGGCTTCGCAAAAATCAGCGCCACCAGCATCTCGGTGGCCCGCTTCATCCAGGCACTCGTCGTCATCGTCGGTTGGCCCGCCAGGTACAGCGGGATGAACACAGCCACGACGATGATCGCGACCTTGCGGATGTAGAGCACCACGAACAGCGCGAACGAGAAGATCGCCACGAGCAGCGACAGCACCAGGTCGAGGGCGAAATTGCCCTGTTCGGGTAGTTGTCGCAGCTGCCCGACCAGGTCGGCGCCCAGCGCCTTGTTGTCGCCGAACGCATCCGCCATGCCGTCCGAGGCGGCGAGGACCATCTGCAGCAGCGTCAGGGCGATGAACGACCCGATGATCGCCGTGCCGGTCGTGGCGAGGGCCCGGAAGAAGACGTGCGGATCGCCCCGCAGGGCCGCCACGGTGCAGGAACAGAGGAAGAGCCCGGTGACGATCAGCACCGACATGCCGAAGACGATGTTGTAGTTGTCGACGACATACTGCGCGTTCAGGTCGACCGCTGTCTTCTGCGCCGCAAAGCTGAAGACAGACGACGACAGGTCGGCCGCCATGTTACAGAAGGCTTTACCAACCGAACTCAAAAACTCGTCAGCCGCACCACCAGCTAGGCCCGCGATTGCATCGCCAATGCCAGATACTGGATTTGGAACAGCCAGGATCTCCACTGTAGGAGTGGCAGTCATGATGTCACCCCCGAAAGAGCGAAGCGCTCGAAGGTCTCTGAGCTTCGCTCAGTCATAGCGTGTCCTTCTACTCCACCTGAGACGTCACGAAGCTTCCAATCCGAGCCGTCCCAGTTGATCGTACATATATCGGTGCCCCAATGCATGGCGGGTTGCAGATCGGGGCTTTCTCCGCTTACTCCAGCAGCAATAGCAGAAAGTACTTCGACTTTACTTTCGCCGCCATTGAAATTGCTGACACGATATCCAATGACTCGATGATTCAAGGTGAATTGTGGAGAGATTACCGAGGGAACACCAAAATTTTTTGCTGTCTCCGCGTCGATCCCGGAGAGCAGGTCGGAAAGCCTCTTTGCAGTCTCTTCGTCTGAGATCGAAAGAATCAAGTCATGTGATCTCGTGTGCTCGCGGTTGCGTGCCATGCTGGTCGCCGCGATGTAGTTTCCGCAGGCGCTTATTGCGCCGGCTTCTGTGTGGGGGTAGCCGACGGGTACGCCGAACTGGTTGACCCGGGTGGGTGCTCCGATCGGGCTGTCGCCGGCCGCGGGCGCCGCGGGCGCCTCGCTGCTCGGCGGCACCACCACGGCAGGCGTCCCGGTCGGGGGCGCCTCGGTGGGCACGTCGGAGACGGGCTCCGGGTCGGCCGAGGCCTTGGGACCGTCGTCCGATGAATTTCGTCCCATGAAGAAGCCGAGCGCTCCGGCCCCGATCGCGCTCACCGTGGCTGTCGCGACGATGACGATGATCAGGCGCCTGATCGCCCACTCTGCCAGGCTCACCAACGCCTACTCCCCTCCCGTGCCGGCAGGGTCATCATCGCAATGTCGGGGCCCAGATACCCCCGGAACCGCTTAGAAGCCTGTGGACGGCAGCTCATGGACCACGTCGGGGTCATCGACGACGTCTTCGGCGGGCTGGGGGGTAACAGTCTGGACCACGGCGGGTGGGCGCATGCCGTTCGTATCGTCGGTGCTGTTGGATGCCGAGGCGCCCGTCGCCAGGAAAAAGTTGACGAAGGCAGCGGCGGCGCCCACCAGGAACGCCAGGCCGAAGCCGGCCAGTACGCCGCTCTTGCCCACCATCGAGGCGCGGTCGAGGCCCATGCGCTCGCCGAGCGCCCACGCGATTCCGCCGAGGAGCACGGCGGCCACGGCGGCGATCACGGCGTAGGCCGCAAGTCCGTTGACCAGGTCTTTCAAGGCATTGATGCCGGGCGCCTTCGAGTCGTCCGGGTTGACCTCCACGGCCAGAATGGCCGCTGCCGAGGCCGCGGCTGCATCGACGATCATCGTGGTTCCCTTCCTGCGGGCGGTTGGCCGCCCGGACGATCCGGCCCGGACACCCGCGTGGGTGTGCTTCCGTGCCGCAGGTCGCCAAATGATACGCCTGACACCTCTGCGTGATCAGTATCGGCGTTGCGTGGCAACACCGGAGCGGTGCGTATCGGTCGTTCGAACTGCGGTTGAAAGGAGGGATGTTCTCCGCCGGCCGGTGTCCCGACATCAGCGTCGGCGATGCCGGCGAGCGCGTCGACGGTCTCGGCCGCCAGCCGGAGGTAGGACCTCCTGGTCGCCCACCGCAGCCGCGGGATGCGGACCGGGGTCCCCCTGCTCGGGTCGAGCCGCGGGTCGTACGGGACCCGCACGATGCCGTCGACGTGGCGGGCCAGCCGCGCCGTGGCGGTGCGTGTGCGTGGTGACGGGCGGCCGCGGCGGGGCGACACGACGGCCGCGATCACCGCGGGACCCGTCCGCTCGTGCGGCGGGTGGCCAGGGCCCTGGCCTGACGGGATGCGCTCCCGCGCGCTCACGCCGACCTCCGCGAGTGAGCCCTGGGGATCGCGCAGGTCAGCGAGGGTGGCCTCGAGGTCGGACGCGGTCGCGAGGGTCACGAGGAGGATCACATCGGCGGCGCGGATCGCTTCCGGGGTCAGCGGTGCGGTCGCGGGGGCGTCCATCAGGATCAGCGGGTACGCGTGACCGAGCGCGCCCAGGGCGGAGCGCAGCATGGCCGGGGTGATCGGCTCGTCGACCGGCACCAGCGCGTTCGTGGTCTCCTCGTCGCCGACCGGGCGGTCGACCGGCAGCACGTCAAGGTCGAAGACGCTGCCGGACCGCCGCGCGCCGACGAGCGAGCGCAGCTCGTCGGGCGTCGTCTTGGCGGCGGAGCGGCGCTGGCGGGCGATGTCCGCAACCGTGGTGGTGCCTCGGCTGCCGACCCGCGCGACCAGGTTGTCGCCCCGCGACTCGTCGATCTCGGCGCTCTCCGACGAGGTGGGCGGCACGAAACCGGGCGTGGCGGCCCCGGGGTAGAGATCGATCGCGAGCACCGGCTCGGCACGCACACCGGCCAGGGTAAGTCCGACGACCCCGGCCAACGTGGTGGTGCCGGAGTAGGGGAACAGGGAGGTCACGGCGATCCGCCACGAGCCCGGCAGGGCCACCGCGGCCCGGTCCGAGAGAGTGATCCGTAGCGGGATCTCCTCCCAGGGCTCGAGGTCGTCGAGGTCGGCCCAGGGCTCCTGCCAGGGCCACAGGCCCCGGCCTGGGCCCTGGTCGGTCAGTGCCGGCGCGCGGTCGGCGCCGGTGCCCGGCCTCGGGAGGTGACCGGCGGGAACCAGCTCGGTCGAGGGCCGCGGGGGCACGTCGGACGTCCGCTCGGGTGCCGCGACGCCGTGACCAGCCCAGGCCGCGTCCGTGGACGCGGCCTCGTCGGCGGGCGGCGCTCCGCCTGTTGACGGGCTTCCGGCCGCGGCCGAATCGTCGGTCTCGGTCTCACTGGGCGGGGCCGCCTCGCCCTGCTGGGCGGGCTCCCCGAGGCTGACCGGTTCGCCGGCCTCCTGCCAGGCGTCGACGGCGCCCCATACGGGAGCACCGGTTGACTCGTCGTTCCCGGCATCCGGCGCCGGGCCCGGCGCCGGATGGGGGGCCCAGGGGTCGTAGTAGGACCCGCTGCCCGGCTGGTCGCCGCTCGGCGAGCGGCTTTCCATCGGGAGACCACCGAGCTCCACGGGGAGACCACCAAGCTCCACCGGGGGGCCACCGAGCGACGGATCCACCAGCGGGACGTCGGCCTGCCCGTAGCCCTGCGAGGGCCACGCCGGGGCCGGCGAGCCAGCTGCCTCGCCGGGCGCGAGCGGCTCGGACCGGTCGTACGGCCCTTGCGCGTCGGACGGATGGCGCGGGTCGGGCGCCCCGGGCGCGCCGGTGGTCTCGGGCGAACGGAAGGCATCCGGGGCGTGGAAGGCGTCGGCGGGGTGCCGACCCGTGGGCGCGTCGAACGGCCCTGGCCCCATGCCCGGCGTGGGCTCGCCGAACGAGCCGCCGGAGGCGGGACCAGCCGGTGGTGAACCCGCCGCCGGGTGGTCCGCCTGTGGCGATCCCGTGGCCGGGGCGGGCCATGCGGTCGATCCCGTCTCCGGCCCCGCCGGCGGGGGGCTGGCGGCGGGGGTCCTGGGCGCGAGGGCGGACGGGCGCCCGGGACGGCGCGGGCCGGCCGACGTCGGTCGGCGGCTGGGCGGGGGCGCGCTGGTGCCGCCCGATCCGCCGGCCCGCCGGACCGGCGCCTCCGGCGCCTCGGGACGCTGAGAACGCGAGGCTGCGGACCCACCCGAGCCGGCGGCCCGGCCGGTTCCACCGGACCGCGCGCCACCGGACCGCATCGCGCCCGAACCACCGGCACTCGAGCTACCGGCACTCGAGCTACCGGAACCCGAAGCACCGGAACCGGGCCCGCCGGCACCTGACCCGCCGGAACCAGGCCGGGCCGCACTACCGGGCGTGCTCGAGCCCGCGTACCCACCCGAGCCGGCTGGCGAGCCCGGGCTCCCGGCGGCTCCGGCGCTGCCGGGGGTGCCCGGAGCGGCCGTGCCAGCGGCGGCCGCGGCCGCCGCGGCCGAGGTCGCGGGCGGGAAGCTCGGGTCCTTGCGGCCCATCGGCGCCGGCGGCGGGACGGCGCGGGGTGTGGCGGCCCGGCGCAGCATCGGCCGGCGCGGCGGGGCGGAGCCGTCGAGAGAGCCGTCGAGGGTGCCGTCGGGCGAGTCGACCGCCGCCGCGGTGCCCGCGTCGAACCGCCGTGCCTGGTCAGCGGCCCTGGGCGATTCGGGGCGCGGCGAACGGGGCGGCACGGCGCGGCCGCCGCGGGCGGCGCCGCCGGGCGGAACGGGCGTGCCGGGTGGAACAGACGACCTCGGCGGGACGGGCCCGGCTGCCGGCGGGGTGCGCGGCAGGCGCCGTCCACGGCGCTGCCCGGGCTCACGTGGCTCCGGGGCGGTGCCGCGGGTTATGCCCGTCCGGCCTGATCCCGATATGCCGGACCGGCCTGCGAGGGGCGGGTCGCCGGACACCGCGTCCTCTAGATGGAACGCTTGGTCCTGCCACGATCCGTCACCATCGTCGGTGGCGGAGGCATCGTCGGGATCGCCGCGCCGACGGTTCCGGCGGCGGGCCGCTCGGGCCGCCGAGCGGTCGTCGCTCTCGCCGTCGCGAGCCGGGAGCTTGGCCGCGGATGGCGTAGGTGAGGGGATTCGCGCACCTATCAACGAAACGGGCCGCGCGTCCCCTTCCTCGCCGTACGGTGCCTGTGGCACATCGCTCACGCGCCGTCGCCCTCCTGGCAGGTCTGGGCTGATTGCAGGTCTGGGCTAGTTGGTGCCAGTTACGGTTACTTACTGTTACTTGCTCTCGGCTGCGGTCGGATCGATGTAACACGAGCCGTTCAAGTATGACAAGCGCCAGTTGGGACTCGCCAGGGCGGGCATTGCGGTGTTAGCCTCCCTCGCCGGTGCGTACCGGCTGGCGATCGCCGGCTGAGAAAGGGGCCCTGGGTGGTGCAGGACGGCTTCTCGGTGGCCTCGTCGCGCCCGGCGCGGATGCCCGCGCGGCCTGTCTCCAGGACCGCGGAGCCGATGGCCCCGCCCACCGCGTCGGGCGCTCCACCTGCGACGACGCCCCGCCCGCCGCGTCATGCGGACGACGACGACGTGCTGACCGTCGACGAGTTGGTCTCCTGGCTGCGGCTGTCCGAGAGCACCGTGCTCAAGCTCCTGTCGGAGCGCGCGATCCCGGCACGCAAGGTCGGGCATCAGTGGCGGATCCGCCGCGGCCGGGTTCGTGACTGGTTGGACGGCCACGAGTGAGACCACGCGGGAACGAGAGAGAATCACCGCATCGGCACTTTGGTTGCTCTCGGTCTAGGGCACCCGCGGCCTCCGTGATTTTGATCTCGTCGCTGCTGGTGGTCACGGCCGGGTGCGGGGCGATCGGCGACGCCACCCAACCACCGCCACCCTCGGCGACCACCGGGCCTCCGCCGGGCGCCAGCCAGGCCCCCGGCCCCCCGCTCGCCACCGCGACGGCCGACCCTCAGGGCACGGTCGATCCCACAGACCCGGTCTCCGTGGCGCGGGACTGTTTCACGAAGTGGCAGTCGTTCGACGCGCGGACCGACTCCGGCCCGTCGGCCGGGGTCGAACGCGCCCGTGACTGTCTGACACCGGATTTCGCCGCGGAGCTGAGCGGATCCGGCGCCGGCGCCCCGGCCTCCGGCGAGCCCGGCACCGGCGGTCCGGCCGCCGACCCGCAGGCCGGACCCGCCTGGGACAAGCTGCGTGCCGCCGGCACGCGGTCGACCGTCACGGTGCTCGCCGCGACCCCCGTCGGCGGCGTGGACACGACCGCATCCGGGCAGGTGTCGCTCCTGCTCAACGTGCGCCGGGAGACCGTGACCGGTGACGGGCCGCCCGAGGCCACCGTCTCCACGCCCACGGTGACGATGCTCGTCGGCACCGACGGCACCTGGCGCCTCGCCGGCGCCGACCTCGCGAACGCCGCCGGCGACGCGCCGGGCCGGTAGCGGCGAGACGGACGAGGGCGGCTGGGATGGCGCTGAGATCGGGCCGGCGGAGAAGCTGGCTGGTCTGGCTGGGCGTCGGCGGCTTCGTGACCGTCGCCGGAGCGTTCCTGCTGATCTCCGTCCTGATCCTGCTGATCGCCGCGCCTTTCCTGGACGACAAGAACATCGGCGGCCGCACGATCGTCAACTCCGAGGGCATCCCGGCGGAGTACGTCCAGATGATCATTGACGCGGCCAACGCGGCGGGGTGCCCCGAGGTCACGCCCTCACTGCTGGCGGCGCAGCTGCGCCAGGAGTCCGGGTTCAACGCCCGGGCGCAGTCGCCGGTCGGCGCGATGGGCATCGCCCAGTTCATGCCGGGCACCTGGGCCTCGCACGGCACCGGCGACGTGTGGAACCCGGTGGACGCCATCCCGGCCGCGGCGCGCTACGACTGCGCGGTGGCTGCGTCGGTCGCGTCCGTCCCGGGGTCGGGGCAGGAGAAGATGCTCGCGGCCTACAACGCCGGGCCCGGTGCCGTGCTCGCGTACGCCGGTGTGCCTCCCTACCCGGAGACGCGCAACTACGTGCGCACCATCCTGGCGCAGGCCCAGGTGTACGGCGACGCCCTCGACACCGGGGAGACGGTCTCCGTCGAGGCGCTGGGCCCGGTGATCGAGTTCATGCGCTCCCAGATCGGCAAGCCCTACGTCTGGGGCGCGACCGGACCGGGAGCATGGGACTGCTCGTCGCTCGTCCAGGCCGCCTACCGGACGATCGGCCTTTCCATCCCACGGGTGACCACCGATCAGCTCGCCTTCGGCCCGCGCGTGTCGGGAGTCGACCCGCAGCCCGGCGACCTGCTGTTCATCCCCGGTTCGGACGGAACGGCCCTGGCTCCGGGCCATGTCGGCATGTACGTCGGGAACGGGCAGGTCATCGCGGCGAAGGGAGCACGGTGGGGGGTCGTGCTCTCGGAGCTGTCGGACTGGACGACGGTCGTCGCGGTCACCCGTCCGCTGGCCCGCGACTTCTGACGGGAACGGGGCGGGTCAGACGGCCACGTCGGAGACGAAGTTGCTGAGGCCGTCGGCCACGGAGCCCAGCGCGCCGACCGCGCTGTGGATCACATCGGCTGCGTCTCCCGGCGAGTTGACCAAGTAGAACAAGACGAAGATGGTCACACCCCACGGCCAGATCAGCTGCTTCATGTGGGTCCTCCCGAGGAGCTGTGGGCAGCCGGCGGCGTCGGCGACCGGTGCCGTTGGTAACCGTCGGTGGTTACCGACAGCACAGGTGTACTGACTTCGAGTAGCGGTCGCAAGAGGAACCGCCGTGCCACGGCGGGGTCCGCGCCGGGCCTACCGGTGGTCCTCCGGTGCCTCGATGTGGCGTCCTCGACGGGGGTGCGGCCTTCGTCCGGCCGCCGCCGGACCCGGCTGGCGTGGGCGGCGCCCGGATGCCGGGAACGCCTGTCGTCGCGCGAACACCGCCATGTGTCGGAAGACACAGAGTGGACAGTGGTTAGACCATCCGTAGCCAGTAGTCGGGCCGGAGGATCAACGGGTGTACTGATCCATGTCGCTCCGGGCAGGTTGACGTCGACTCCCTGCTCGGAGCGACAGCCAGCCGTCCCGTCCGATTACCTGGAGTAACGATCGCTCGGGTCGATCAGGCGGGAGGGATGCTCTGGGCGAAGCGGAAGACGTTGTCCGGGTCGTAGGCGCTCTTGACCGACCGCAGGCGCGGCAGGTTCGCCCCGTAGTACGCCTCCGCCCAGTTCCTGAGCTCCGGATCGATGTAGTTCTGGTAGGCCGATGCCGACACATGGGGCGCCATGGCCGCCACCGTGGCCCGCAGCCACTCGGCGTTGCGGCGGCGCAGGTCGGCGCTGTCCCGCACGTCGTAGCCGGCGATGTACTGCGCGCTGGCCAGCGCGTCGCGGTGCACGAACGCCGTCTCCCCCGCCCCGACCCGGCCGATCGCGCCGCCCCAGGAGTCGAGGATGACCCCGCCGGAGCGCAGACCGGCCTCCCGCTGACGGCTCTCGATCGCGCCCAGCAGCGCCTCCGACCCGGCCGCGGACAGCGGCTCGGTGAGGAAGTTCGAGGCGGCGAGCTGGGCGACCCGTTCCAGGGCCCCGCCCGGGCTTCGCCCGGCGAGACGGCACTGCGCGACCGTCCGCCCCGAGCAGCCGGCCTCGATCAGCATCGCCTCCAGCGGATCCCGCTGGGCGGCGAAGGTGGACGTCGACGCGCTGCCCACGGCGTCGACCAGCTCCGCCAGCAGCGCCCGGGCCCCGGAACCGCCCGTCGTGCCGGGCGGTTCGCTGATCACGCCGCTGATCCGGATCCTGGGCGTCCCGGTCCCGTCGGGCGTCGGCGCGGTGGTGATGACACAGGTCGACCACAGTCCGTCCGGTGCGTCCGGGCGCAGGTTCCACTCCTGCCAGGCCGCGACGACGGCGGCGGCCGCCGCCCACGGCCAGCGGTAGGTGAACAGGGTCAGCGGGGTCGCCCGGTGGGTGGCGAAGGTGAAGGACGTGACCACGCCGAAGTTGCCGCCACCGCCGCCGCGCAGCGCCCAGAACAGGTCGGCGTCGCGTTGGCCGTCCACCTGGATGATCTCGCCGGAGGCGAGGACCACCTCGGCGGCGAGCATCCGGTCGCAGGTCAGGCCGTGGCGCCGGCCGACGACCCCGATCCCGCCGCCGAGCGTCAGCCCGGCGATCCCGACCGTCGGGCAGGAGCCGGCCGGTAGCGCGGCGCCCGCTGCCGCGAGCTGGGCGTAGACGTCCACGAGCTGGGCGCCGGCGCCGATCGTCGCGATCCCGGAGCCGGGGGTTCCGGTGCCGCCGGTCGCGCCGCCCATCCCCGACCGGATTCCCGGGTGCACCGCGTTCAGGGTGGAGACGTCGAGGACCAGGCCGCTCGTCGTCGAGTAGCCGCCGTAGCTGTGCCCGCCCGCGCGGGCGGTGAACGGGATGCCGGTGGACCTGGCGAAGGCCACACCGGCGGCCACATCGGCCGGGGAGGCGCAGTAGGCGATCGCCCGCGGCCGGATCCGGTCGAAGGCCGGGTCGAAGAGCTGGCTGGCGGTGGGGTACTCGGCGCCGCCGGGCCGGACCAGCCGGCCGGAGAGCCGGTCGCCGAGCCGGCTCCAGTCCCGCTCGGTCGGCTCGCCGTCGTCGTCGCCGCCGCAGCCGGCGAGGCCCGCGCCGAGCCCACCCGTACCGAGCGCCACCAGGCCCGCCCCGGCGAGCCGCAGCGCCCCGCGCCGATCGAACATCCTGCCTGTCTCGTCCATCCCCGCCCGGCCCGTAGCACCTCGCCCGGACTGTTTACTCCTCCGCCTGCCGCAGAACGGTCGTCACGGTGCGGTCGAGGGCGATCCGCCGGACGACACCGTAGCTGCCCTCGCTCACGTACACGGCGCCGGACGTGTCGACCGCCAGCCCCGTGGGGGAGGAGATGCGGGTCTCGGTGGCCAGGGCGCCGTCCGCGTCGTCCGCGGTGGACTCGTCGCTGCCGGCGAACGTCGTGATCTTACCGTCCGGAGCGACCATCCGGATCACGTTGTTGTACGTGTCGGCGATGTAGAGCTCGCCTGCCGGGCCGAGGGCCAGGTCCTGCGGGGAGGCGAGCAGCGCGTCGACCGCGGGTCCGTCGTCGCCCTCGTACCCGGACTGCCCCGGCTTGCCGGCGACGAGCGTGATCTTTCCGTCCTTCGTGATCCTGCGGACGGTGTGGGCGCTGCTGTCCGCGACGTAGAGGGTGCCGTCATCGGCGAGTGCGAGCCCGGACGGCGAGGTGAGGGTGGCGTTCACCGCCGGCCCGCCGTCGCCGGCCGTGCCCGACTCGTCGGCGTTGCCGGCCACCACCGAGATCAGGCCGTCGGTGGTCACCTTGCGGACGCGGTAGCCGGCGGTGAGGTAGAGGGTGCCGTCATCGGCGGCGACCATCGCCGAGGGACCGGACAGCTTCGCGCCGACGGCGCGGCCCGCTCCACCGCCGAAGCCGGTGCCCGGCCCCGCGCCGGCGATCGTGGTGATGGTCGTGTCGTCGTTGACGCGGCGGACGCGGCCACCGTCGCTGTCGGCGATGTACACCTCGCCGCCGGGGCCGACCGTGACCCCGGCCGGCCCGATCAGGTTCGAGGCCACGGCCGGGCCGCCGTCGCCGAGCACGGGGGTGGGGGACGGGGACGGGCTGGCGCTGCCGGTGGCCGTCGCGCTGCCGGTGGCCGTGGCGCTGGGCACGGGAGCGGGCGGGCCGACCCCGGCGATCCGGGTGACCACGCCGTCCGTGCCGAGCCGGAGCACCTGGCCCTGGCCGGACGAGCCGCCGCCGTCGACGACGTAGAGGGAGCCGTCCGGACCGACGTCGATGCCCTCGGTGGTGTAGAGGCCCCTGACCTCCGCGGCGGCGCCGTTCCAGGCAGGGCGGTCGGGATCGTCGCCGGACCCGGAGACCCAGAACCCGATGCCGATCGCCGTGGCGAGGACGGCGAGGGTGGCGACCGAGGCGATCAGCGCCGTCGGGCGCCGCGGGCCGCGCCGGCCGTCGTTCGCGCGCCGCCGTCCGCCACCCGCCCGCCGGCCGCCGGCACCGGCGCCGGCCTGATCGACCGCGGTGGGTGCCAGCGTCGCGTAGGGACCGGAGCCGCCCCGGCCACCCGGCCCGGATGGCCCGGATGGCCCACCTGGCCCGGATGGCCAGCCAGGCCCGCCCGGGCCAGACGAGAAGTGGCCCATGGGGCCGGTGGGTGGCGGGCCGCCCCGGCCGGCCTGAGGCCGTCCGAGGTGCGCGGCGAGTTCTCCTGGGGTGGGGGTGGTCCCCTGGGTGTGGCCGGCGGCGGCGAGGATCTCGTCCGGCAGCCGCACCGGCACCTCGCAGGCCGTCAGCCAGCCTGGTCCGAAGACCGTGGTCGCCGCCGTGGCGAGCGCGAGCGCGAAGTCGCGGGCCGTCGGCGGGCGCCACCCCGGCTCCTTGGCGAGCGCCGAGAGAATCACCGCCGCCAGCGGCGGGGGCGCCTCGACCAGTGGCAGCGGGGCCACCGACAGGTGGTGGTGCAGCAGCGCGGGGACGGTCAGTCCCGACGGGAACGGGGTCCGTCCGGCGAGCAGCTCGTAGAGGACGACGCCGAGCGAGTAGAGGTCGGTGCCCGGCCCGAGGCGGCTCCCGGTGATCTGCTCCGGCGCCATGTAACGCGGGGTGCCGACGAGGCCGGTCGTGGTCGCCGCCGTGGTCTCGAGGATCTTGGCGATGCCGAAGTCGGTGACCTTGGGGATGCCGTCCCCGGTGAAGAGGAGATTGTCCGGCTTGATGTCGCGGTGCAGCACGCCCCGGTCGTGCGCGGCGGCCAGCGCGCTCGCCGCGGCCAGCCCGATCGCGCAGACGGCCCGCGGGTCGCGCATGGCCGGGCCGCGGTTCTTCAGGCTGCCGCCGGTGAGCTGCTCCATCACGAGCAGGCACAGGCCGTCGCGCTCGACGTAGTCGTAGATCCGCACGACGTGCGGATGGTCCAGCCCGGCGAGGACACGGGCCTCGGCGAGGAACCGCCCGCGCAGGTCGCCATCACTGCCGCCGTCGCCGTGGCCGCTGTGGCCGTCGCCGCCCGGCTCCAGCAGGACCTTGACGGCGACGTCGCGGTCGATCAGCCGGTGCCGGCCGGCCAGGACGGCACCGAAGCCGCCCCGGCCGAGCTCGCCACCGAGCTCGTAGCCGGTCAGGGCCGCGGCGACGCGGTTGGTGTCGACGAACGTCACGTGACGGCCCCCCGCCGGGCCGCGGGCACTGCTCGCTGTCGGGTCATCTCCGCGCCGCCCTACTGCGCGACCGTCGTGATCGTCCCGTCCGGAGCGATGCGGCGCAGCCGGTTGTTGCCCGAGTCGGCGATGTAGAGCGCGCCGTCGGCGTCCTCGGCGACCGAGCTGGGCTCGTTGAACTGGGCGGCCGTGGCCTGGCCCCCGTCGCCGCCGGAGCCCTCGGCCCCGGTGCCGGCGATCGTGGTGATCGTCCCGTTCGGGTCCACCTTGCGGACCCGGTTGTTCCCGTAGTCGGCGATGTAGATCTCCCCGCCGTTGCCGAGGGACACCGACGGGACGGAGAGCTGGGCCGCGGTGGCGGGGCCGCCGTCGCCGGAGAAGCCCTTCTGCCCGTTGCCCGCGACCGTGGTGATGATCCCGTCCTTGGTGATCTTCTGGATGGTGTTGCTGCCGAGGTTGGCGATGTAGAGCGTTCCGTCGTCGCCCAGCTCGACGTCGTTCGGGCCGTCCAGCTTGGCCGCGGTGGCGGGGCCGCCGTCGCCGGAGTAGCCCTGGAGGCCGGTGCCGGCGATCGTGTTGATGATCCCGTCCGGGGTGATCTTCCGGATGCGGTGGTTGTCGTAGTCGGCGATGTAGATCGAGCCGTCCGGGCCGATGGCGACTTTCTCCGCGCTGTTGATCTGGGCGGCCGTGGCCGGGCCGCCGTCGCCGGAGAAGCCCGCGGTGCCGGTGCCGGCGATCGTGTTGATGATCCCGTCCGGGGTGATCTTCCGGATGCGGTAGTTCTGGGCGTCCGGGATGTAGATGTTGCCGTTCTTGTCCAGCACCGCGGAGCCGGGGCCGTTGAGCTTGGCGGCCGCGGCCGGGCCGCCGTCGCCGCTGTATCCGTCCGCGCCGGTGCCGGCGAGGTCGGAGACCTCCCCGGTCCTGGTGACCTTCTGAATCCGGTCGGACGACAGGCTCGTGATGAACAGCGTGCCCTGCGGGTCGATCGCGACGCTGTACGGGCTGAGGCCCTGCACCGTCACCGGCGTTCCGGTGTAGGCGACACCGGGGACCGGGAGCACCGACACCTGGTCGCGGCTCGAACCGCTGTCGTCGTCGCCGCTGCCGCCGCCCGACAGGCCCACGATGAGGCCGATGGTCAGCACCACGACCACGGCGGCGGCGACGGCGGCGAGGATCAGCGTCCGGTTGTTGCGGTTCGGAGGTCCCGGCTGGGGGCGGTGGCCGCCCATGGGTGGCCGGGGCGGGGCCTGGTGCGCGGGCGGGCGGGGCCCGGAGCCCTGCCAGCCCTGGCCACCGAAGTTCTGGGCGCCGGTGGGCCGCGGACCGCCCGGCCCCGGCTGGCCCGGGCCGGGCTGCCTGGGCTGCCCTGGCTGGCCGCCGTAGCCGGGGACGGGCCGCGGCGGCGGCGTGGAGCTGGGCGGGCCCATGGGGCCGGGAGGCCGCGGCGTCGAGGCGGGTGGCGTGAGCGGCATCGGCTGCGGGGTGGCCCCACCGGGCTGGCCGTAGCCGCGCCAGCCGCCAGGGGGCGTTCCGGGAGTCGGCCCGGGCCGGCCCTGCCCGCCCGGCACACCCTGCCCGGGCATGACCGGCGTGGCACCGGGGAAGCCCGAGGTGGGCGGATGCCCGCCGGTCGGGCGCATCTGCTGGTTGGGCCGGGGCCCGCCGGGCCCGAAGCCGCCGCCGACGGGCTGCTGCGGGCCGGAGCCCGGCACCGGGCCGCGGTAACCGGGGCCGCCCGGCTGCCCGGGCGCGTAACCGGGCCCGCCAGGCCCGCCAGGCCTGCCTGGACCACCTGGACCCGGATAGCCGCCCGGGCGCGTGGCGGCCGGGAACCCGCCGGAGTTCCCGGAGGTGGTCGAGCCGCCGATCACGCCGCGGATCTCGTCGTCCACCCGCAGCTTGACGTCCGAGCGCGCCACCCAGTTCGGCCCGTACGAGTTGGCGCCGGCGCGGGCCAGCTCGAGGGCGAACTCGGAGGCGTCGGAGAAGCGGGCGCCCGGGTCCTTGGCCAGGGTCCGCATGATGACCGCCGAGATCGCCGGCGGCACCGTCGTGAGCGGGTCGGGCATCACGGTCAGGTGGTGGTGGGTCAGCGGCTGCACCGCCATCGGACGTCCGAACAGCGGCCGCTCGGCGAACATCTCGTAGAGGACGCCGGCCAGCGCGTACAGGTCGGTGGCGGGGAACAACCGAGCGCCCATGATCTGCTCGGGCGCCATGTAGCGCGGTGTGCCCAGGATGGCGCTGGCCGTCGTCTCCGCGCCGTCGAAGATCTTCGCGATGCCGAAGTCGGTGACCTTGAGCAGCCCGGCGCCGTCGAACATGATGTTGTCGGGTTTGATGTCGCGGTGCAGCACGCCCTGGCGGTGCGCGGTGGTGAGCGCGGCCGACGCGGCGACGCCGACGGCGCAGATCGTCTCCGGGGAGAGCTTCCCGGCGGTCATCCGCTGCTTGAGGGTGCCGCCGGAGAGCAGCTCCATCACCAGCAGGCAGGTTCCCTCGTGCTCCACGTAGTCGTGGATGCGCACGATGTGCGGATGGTCGAGCTCGGCCAGGACGCGGGCCTCGGAGAGGAAACGGGCGCGCAGGTCGGGGTCGTCGGTCGTGTCAAGGAGGATCTTGATCGCGACCTTGCGGCCGATCAGCCGGTGCTGCCCGGCGAGAACGAGGCCGTAGCCCCCCTTGCCGAGGTCCCCCTCGACCGCGTATCCGGGGAGCGCCGCCTCCACGAGAGATCTGTCGATAAGCAAGGTCGGTTCCGTCCGTCACCGGCTGCCGGGCCGTCACCACGATCACCACGCGGTGGTGACATCCCGAGGGCCACATCGTGCGGGTCGTGCGTGGGCTGTCCCGCGTGTTGTTCGTACTCGTCGCCGCGCTGGATGGCGCTGGTTCCACCTCGGTTCATCGGGCGGTTCATCGGGCGAGACGCGGTCGCGTGGGTGCACCGCGGTCTTTTGGTGTTCTTCGTCGTGTTCTCGGCGATCCTACGGCCTGTTCCCCCACATTCCGCCCCTCGCAGGGACCCGACGGGCGCGTCAGATGCGCGACTGCACCATGCTGGTCGTCGTCGACAGGTGTTCGGCCGTGTGGGCGCGCGGACGGCGCGGCACACGACAGCACTCCTCCGAGGAAGGGCCTGGCAACGTCATGGCGAACACCGAGTCCACCGCCCTCGCCGCTGGAACGGTCGTCGACCGGACCCCGGAGTGGGCCGCGCTGGCCGCGCACCACGCGGAGCTCTCCGGGGTGACCCTGCGGAAGCTCTTCGCCGATGATCCGGGTCGCGCCGATTCGTTCACCGTCGAGGCGGACGGCCTTCGGCTCGACTACTCCAAGAACATCGTCACGGCCCGGACGGTCGAACTGCTGCTCGCGCTGGCGCGTCGCGCCGGCCTCGGCGCGCGCATCGAGGCGATGTTCGGCGGCGAGCGCATCAACGTCACCGAGAACCGGCCGGTGCTGCACGTGGCGCTGCGGGCGCCGCTCGGCACCGCCATCCAGGTGGACGGCGTCGACGTGGTGCCCGAGGTGCACGCCGTGCTCGACCGGATGTCGGCGTTCTGCGACCGGGTCCGCTCCGGGGTGTGGACGGGGGCGACCGGCGAGCACATCACGACCGTCGTCAACATCGGCATCGGCGGCTCCGACCTGGGGCCCGCGATGGCCTACCAGGCGCTGCGGGACTACTCCGACCGCTCGATCGCCGTCCGGTTCGTCTCGAACGTCGACCCGACGGACATCTGGGAAGCCACCCACGACCTCGATCCGGCCAGGACGCTCTTCATCGTCGCGTCGAAGACGTTCACCACGCTGGAGACGCTCGCGAACGCCCGCGCCGCGCGGGCCTGGCTCACCGCCGCGCTCGGCCAGGACGCCGTCGCGCACCATTTCGTTGCCGTGTCAACGAATGCGGAGAAGGTGGCCGAGTTCGGCATCGACACGGCCAACATGTTCGAGTTCTGGGACTGGGTGGGCGGCCGGTACTCGATGGACTCCGCCATCGGTCTCGCTCTGATGGTCGCGATCGGCCCGCAGCACTTCCGGGAGATGCTGGCCGGATTCCACGCGATGGATGTTCATTTCCGGAACACCCCGTTCGAACGGAACCTGCCGGTTCTGCTCGGCGTGCTCGGGCTGTGGTACCGGGACTTCTTCGGCGCCCAGAGCCACGCCGTGCTCCCTTACAGCCAGTACCTGGACCGCTTCCCCGCGTACCTGCAGCAGCTGGACATGGAGAGCAACGGCAAGTCAGTTGATCTGGCCGGCCGGCCCGTACCGGTGCCCACCGGCCCGGTGGTGTGGGGCACCCCGGGAACCAACGGTCAGCACGCCTACTTCCAGCTCCTGCACCAGGGGACGACGGTCGTCCCGGCCGACTTCATCGGCTTCCTCGCGCCCAACCACCCCGGTGTCGGCGACGTCGACCAGCACGTCCTGCTGATGGCCAACTTCTTCGCCCAGACGGAGGCCCTCGCCTTCGGCAGGACGGCGGAGGAGGTCGCGGCCGAGGGAGTGGACGCCGCCCTCGTCCCGCACCGGACGTTCGCCGGAAACCGTCCGACGAACACCCTGCTGGCGCCGAAGCTGACGCCCTTCGCCCTGGGCCAGCTGGTCGCCCTCTACGAGCACAAGGTGTTCACGCAGGGCGTCGTGTGGGGGGTGAACAGCTACGACCAGTGGGGCGTGGAGCTGGGCAAGGTGCTGGCCGGACGGATCATCCCCGAGCTGACCGACCCGTCGGCGCCCCCGCGGCACGACAGCTCCACCAACGCGCTGATCAACCTGTTCCGGTCGGTCTGAGCCGCGACGCCCGGTCCAGTCCGGTCGCGGGCTGGGCTGGGCGTCGTCAATTAGTCATCAAGGTTTAACGATTCCTTGATCTATGTTACTCTCTGTAATCAACTCACGGGGCGGTGCCCGTGCTGCGACGGATGGAGATCCCGGGGGGCGCACGCATGCGGGTCGACGCGACAGCCACGCGGATGACGGTGCGGCGGACCGGGGACGACGTCGTGATCGAGCTCGGGGGTGAGTTCGACACGGTCGGCAGGCTACGTTTCCGCGAGCAGGTCGGCGAGCTGCTGGGCCGGGGCGGCGGAGTGGTGACGGTGGATGTGGCCGAACTTCGGGCGATCGACATCGCGGGTCTCGCCGCCCTGCTCCGGGCGGACCTCCTGCTCCGTCGCGTCCACGCCGAGCTGCGTATTCGCGCGGCCGCGCCGGCGTTCGCCGAGCTCGTCCGCGAGACCGGGCTCGCCGGCCGGCTTCGCGTCGAGGAGGCCGGCCGCCACCGAGGCCACTGAACCGCCGTCCGATGAGCGGCCGTCGAAGCCTTCGTTCGAGCCGCCGTGCAGGCCGCTGTTCGGGCCGTCGCCGCCGCCCGGCGTGATCCCCGCCGCCAGCGCGAGCGGCGGGCCCGCCTCGGCGATCGTCCGCGCGGCGCGGCCGGTGACGGTGAGGCTGCGTTCGACCCGGCTCATCATCAACATCCCGGCCATCGCGAGAAGCGGGAAGCCGAGCATGATCAGAATCGCGGGTGATGTCAGGTCCACCAGTGCCCCCAGTGGTCGGGCCGTCGGGGATCCGGATCGGTGTCCCCGCAGGTCCGCCTACCCGAACCAGTGGTCGCCTCACGTGCGGGGGGCGGTGCGGATCCGGACTCACCCGAGCCGGGTAATCACCCACCCGGTGCGTCAGGTCGCCAGAGTGTGGGCTATCCGGTGCTGTGCTCCCAGCCCAACTCCTCGTACCCTTCCTTCACCATGTCTGTGCGACGCGCCGATCTCTCCGCCGGCGGGGGAGGTCCGACCGTCAGTACCGAGGACATGCGCGCCCGCCTCGCGATGGTCACCGAGCAGGTGGATTTCGCCCTGGCGGAGGTCGCGTTGCGCGGAGCGGCCTACCGGCGCGCGGCCCAGGACGCCGCCGACTGGCAGTGGCCGCCGGAGTCGCCGCAGAATCTGGCCAGGCCGGTCGTCGCCCGGGCGCTGTTGGCGCAGCTCACGGCGGTCGCCCGCCTCCGCCTGTGGGCGCAGGAGCTCTACTGGCTGCAGGAACAGGTCCGGCTCAGGGCAATGGTGCCCTGAGCCGGACCTGCTGGATCTGGCGCGCGCCCCGCGTCAGGCGGACGAGCAGTCGATGTTGGACGGCCCCGACGACGCCCCGCTGACCTGGTTGTCGCAGCTGACGATGTTCTGGGTGTCGGCACCCTCGTGGATGTAGATGCCGTAACCCTTGGCGTTCACCGGGAGCCGGTTGCGGCGGAAGGTGTTCTGCCGGCCCCAGTTCTCCTGCTCGACGTGGGTCTGGAAACCGTCCTCCAGAGTGCCGCCGCCGATGCCGGTGTTGTCCTCGATCAGCCAGCCGTTGCCCTTGATGTCAATCCACGAGTCGGCCTCGACGAGGGAGTCCGACGACAGGGTGTTCCCCCGAATCACCCCGCCGCTCGTGCCCTCCTTGATGTCGATGTTCTCCGAGGTCGTGCCGGCGATGTCGTTGCCGATGACCGAGTTGCGGTCGCTGCGGTCGGGCCCGCAGTCGGTGTACTTGCACCAGTTGCTGTGCGCGCTCCCGACGTAGACACCCTCGCCGAACTTCTCCCGCCGGTTTCCGGTGTCGCGGATGACGTTGCCGACGACCAGGTTGTCCGAGCTCGCCGTGCGCAGGTGGATCGCCTCGTCGCCGATCGTGTTCACCTGCAGCTGGGCGATGATCGAGTGCTGGACGCGGTCCGCCATCACGCCCTTCTGGCCGTTGCGCACGGTGAAGCCGACCAGCCGTACCCAGGACGCGCCGTCCAGGTGCAGCACGTAGTCCGTGTCGTCCTCGCCGTCGAGGACGGCCTTGGGCGAGCCGCACAGCCAGATCGGCGCGGCCTCGGTGCCCGAGGCGGCCAGCTTGTAGCCCCCGGTGTAGACGCCGTCGGTCATCCGGATGATCGCGCCCGGCTTCGCCGCGGACAGGGCGCTGCGCAGGTCACCGCCGTTGTTGACGGTGGTCCCGCCGGCGGGGCACTCGACCGGCCGCTGCGCGGCGACGGGCGCCGCCGTCGCGAACGGGTCGGCGGCCGCGGTCGCCGGGGCGCTGGACGGGGCGGCCGTCCCGGTGCCGGCGGACGGCGTGGCGCTGGGCTGCGGGCCTGCACCGCCGCCGCCGGAGCCGCAGGCGGTCAGGGCGACCGACGCCGCCGCGAGCGTGCCGGCCGTCAGCAGCACCGCGGCTCGTCGCCGGGATCGTCCCGGCGAGATGGTCCTCACCTGTTGTTTCCCCCTTTGGAACGGCGGCGGCGACCTGGCGCCGCGCCCACCGGATCGGTGATCTCGAGGTTCCCGTCGCCGTCCGGACCGGGCCCGGACATCGCCGGCGGAGCGCCGTGATCCGCCATCGGCTGGCGGGTGTCCGGGATCGGGGCACTGGTGATCCGCCCGTCCGACCACTGGCCGTCCGGGCCCTGGTCGCCGGACCAGTAGGGGTCCGGCTCCGGCGCCTGCTCCCATTCGGCGCGCGGCCACTGGGCGGGACCGGCGGGGTGGTCGGCGCCGTCGAACGGCCGTGTCGTGATCTCGGTCGTGACCTCTCCCGCCGACATGTCCGGTCCGACCGACAGGTCCCGGGGGGTGCGGTAGAAACGCAGGCCGCGCAGGGTCGGGTGGGCGTCCTCGCTGATCGGCGCGGCGGCCGGAGTCAGTGTCGCGGCCGGCGACAGAGCGGTGCCGACGTCGTCGGTGCCACTGCGGTCGCCGTCGAGGTCGCCGGTACCGGAGCGACCGGTACCGGAGCCATCCGTACGGAGCGCGGCCGTGTCGTCGGAGCCGGCCGTCGCGGACCGTGACCGCTTCGCCGGGGATCGACCCGGCTCCGCCGCGCCGGCGCGGCGGCGGGAGCCGGACCTGGCCCGAGCGCCGGGGGCTGGCTGGACGTCCAGCGCACCCCCCGCCGGGCTCGCCGCGGTGAGCCCGGGTGCCGCGGGGGCCAGGACGCCCGCGTCAGCCCTGGCCGGGGTCGGCCGCACTCGGCCCGGCGTGGGGTAGCGCTCCGCGGGCACCCGGGGAAGTGCGGTGCCCGCGGGCGAACGGGCCGCCGGGGACTCCGTCCGCTGGTCGGGGATGCCGGAGAAGGCGGGATCGGGGCGCATCGTGCCCCCGGTCAGGCGGCGGACCAGCAGCTCGGACTCGGGGTAGGGGTGCTGCGGCGGACGGCGCCGGGCCCGCCGCCGC
Source organism: Frankia sp. Mgl5 (assembly GCF_023242985.1). Lineage (NCBI taxonomy): Bacteria > Bacillati > Actinomycetota > Actinomycetes > Frankiales > Frankiaceae > Frankia > Frankia sp. Mgl5. The sequence goes on from NZ_JALKFY010000606.1 coordinate 44,987, forward strand.
GCCCACCAGCCAACGAGCGGGAACAGCGCCACCAGGCCCCACACGATCAGGGCGGGATGGCGGCGCAGCAGCGTGTACCAGTGCGTCTTCGTGCGGGACACCCAGGCGTCGGAGTTGTTGCTGTGCACGTCGCGTGAGCGGATCCCCAGCGCCTTGCGGGTGTCGACCGCACGCCAGCCCTCGCCGGCGAGGGTGTTGTGCTGGATCGTGCTGCCGTCCGACACGCCACGCAGCGTGATGGCGAAGTCGGTGGCGCCGCTCACCTGGTTGCGGCTGATGATGGTGGTGAGGGCGTCCTGGGTGAGCACGCCGAGGCGGCCGTCGGCGAGCTTGTTGTCGATGATGGCGGTGCGGCGGGCGTCCGGGCCGATCTGGATGCCGGCCTCCTCCGCCCCCGTCACCTTGTTCCCTGTGATCTGGGTGCCGTTGGCACCGCTCTTGACGACGATGCCGAGCTGGCCGCCACTGATCGTGTTCGTGCGGACGACGGTGTTCTCGCCGCCGACGACCCGGATGCCGTACCGGCCGTTGCCGGAGACGGTGTTCTCCTCGATCAGGGTGTCCTTGATCTGGTTGACCTGGACTCCGGTCGCAGTAGCGACCACGCCGAGGCCACGGCCGTCCAGCGAGATGCCGTCGCCGCTGTTGTCACTCACGGTGCTGCGCATCACCCGGGAGCCCGAGGCGCGGTCGATGGTCATGCCGTCGCCGTGGTTGCGGGCCGCCGTCACCCCGGACACGAGCGTGGTGATGGCGTCCCGGTGCACGGCCAGGCCGGAGCGCTCGTTGTCGGTGAGGCGCACACCGACCATCTGGATGCCCTCGCTGCCGGAGACGTACGCGCCGTAGATGTTGTCGCTCAGGGTCGAGTTCGCCGCGCCGCCCGTGCTCGGCTCGCCCTTGCTTCCCGTCCAGGCCACGCCGCCGGTCCGGCCGTTCCAGAAGCCGAGGTGGTTGGCGCTGGTGTTGCGCATGATCAGCTCGCCGCCCATGGTGCGGATGTAGGCGCGGCCGTCCACGGTGAGCTTGTCCGGTTCGAGGTTCTGGACGTCCCAGCCGACCACGGTCAGCGGCTGCTCCGGGGACCGCCCGGCGAACTCCAGCCCGCCGCGCCAGGTGGCCACGGAGGCGAACCCGGACGCGCCGCTGGCCAGCCGCAGCGTGCTGATGCTGGGATCGATCACGAGCCGGGCCTGCGGGCCGACCAGCACGTTCGCGGTGAACAGCACGGCGCCGTCGACCTCGCGGCGCCCGCCGCCGGCCGCGACGACGTCCCCCGCGGTGTAGGGGGCCTGGCGCGCCGGCAGCAGCAGGGTGGGCAGGCTGCCCGCGACCTCGACGAGCGTCGGCGCGGTCAGCACCCCGAAACGTTCGAACATCGAGCGCAGCCGGATGTCCTCGGCGTCGACCAGGTTCGACTGCTTCTTCGCGTCCGCCGAGCTGACCGGGGGCAGCGGCGCCACCGGTTCGGCGTGCGCGGGCAGGGCGGTGAGCAGGCCACCGCTTCCGATCGCGGCCACGACGAGGGTGGTCAGCCCCGCCCGCCGTATCCAGGTTGGGAGCGGGGCACTCATCGGACACCGCCCGTCGCCGTCGCCGTCGCCGGGCGTGGGCCCGCGGCCGGGCCGGTCCGGGTCGAGGCGTCGGTCTGCCCCTCCCCGCCGATCATGTCGGAGCGCCGGGTCAGCCAGCCCTGCTTGTTCATCGACACGAACGCCCAGGCCTTGATGGGCAGCGCGACGACAATGATCATCAACACGGTGAGCGGGAGGATGAAGACGTCCCGCGGGTGCTCCTTGAGGTGGGAGAGCCCGCGGATGAACCGCCCGAGCAGCAGCCAGGCGATCGCGATGATCGGGGCGTTCGCCTCCGGCCGGAACATCCACAGCACGAAGTAGGTCATCGCGACGCCCATGGTCACCGGCGTGAGCACGATCTGCAGCACGCTGACCTGGGTGATCAGCGGCTGCCGCCACAGCCAGCCCTTGTAGATGGCTGTCAGGTAGGTCCGGTAGGAGTTCCGGCTCCAGCGCACCCGCTGCTTGACGAAGGCCTTCAGGTTGTCGGGGAACATCGACATGGCGTGCGCCGTGTGCTGGTGCATGGTCTTGTAGCCGGACGCGAGCACCAGCCAGGTCAGCCGGCCGTCGTCACCGGCGATGCACCGCCGGCCGAGGAAGAACTCGTGCTCCAGGTTGTGCAGCACGGGCAGGATCGCCGAGCGCCGGTAGGCCGCCGTGCGCCCGGACAGGCAGGCGACGGCGCCGACCCGGCCCTGCGCCGGCACGTAGTCGAGGTAGCGGATGTCGACGAGCCAGTTCGCGACCCGCCGCCACACGCTGCTGCGCGGCTCGTAGACGTTCTGCCGGGTTCCGACTCCGCCGACCTGCGGGTCGACGAACGGCATCTGCACCGCGGCGAGCAGCCCCGGCTCCCACGCGGTGTCGGAGTCGCAGAGCACGACGATGTCCTTGGTCGCCGCGGACAGTCCGACCCCGAGCGCCGAGCGCTTGCCCTCGTGGACGAACGGGATCACGCGGACCGTCGGGTCGGCGCGCTGGGCGAGCCTCGCGATGAGCTCGGTGTCCTCCACGTCCGGGATGATGATGATCTCGTCCGGCTGCTGGGAGAGCCAGGTCTCCAGGCACCGGATGAGGACGTCGGGGTCTTCCCGGAACGATGGAACGATCACCGAGGTGCTGGCTCGGAAGTTGTTCCGGACGGGGCGGTACCGGGTGGAGAGCAGGCGGCGAGTGAGCCACACCACCCAGGAGACAACGCCCGCGATCCCGAGCGGGACCAGAGAACGATGGTCGCGAACGAAATCGAACGCGACGCCGAACCACTCCATCTTGTGTGTTGCCCCCCAGCTGCAGGCCACCGAGAACGCCAGGGTCATGGGGAAGCGTGTTGGGACGTGTACGAACCATCCGGCGCGCCAGCCGGATGGCTCAGGTCCCCACCGCACCCCCGCCGGTGGTCGCTGATGTCTATCCATTGATAGACGAAACAGACACTAGCAGTGGTCGGGACAGGGCGTAACTGATCACCGTACCCGGACTCCGGCAACGGCAAACCATCAACGTTAGGTAGCCAGCCGACTACCTGTCGCGGCGTCCGCCTCGCCCCGGCACCCCGCCTCATCTCCCGGAAACACGAGCGGTCCACAATGCGCTCCGCGGCCTTGCAGCCCGACGTTGAGTGGGGGGATACACACAATGAGCACACCAGAAGCGGGGAGCCCGCTCCGGATCAGCGTTATAGGCACCGGATATCTCGGGGCCACACACGCGATCTGCATGAGCGAGCTCGGTTTCGATGTTGTCGGCGTCGACGTCGACCAGGACAAGGTGCGCCGGCTCGCCGACGGCGAGGTGCCCTTCTTCGAGCCGGGCCTCGAGGAGCTCCTGCGCAAGAACCTCGAGACCGGCCGGCTGGCCTTCACGACCTCCTTCGCCGACGCGGCGAGCGCGGACGTGCATTTCCTGTGCGTGGGCACCCCGCAGCGCGCGGACTCGGGCGCGGCCGACATGAGCTATGTCGACGGCGCCGTCGAGCGGCTCCTCGCCGCCCAACCGAAGGCCGGATCCCTGCTGGTGGGCAAGTCGACCGTCCCGGCCGGGACGGCCGTGCGCCTCGCCGACTGGCTCGCCCGGGAGGCACCCGAGGTCGATCTCGCGTGGAACCCGGAGTTCCTGCGGGAGGGCTTCGCGGTCGAGGACACCCTGCGCCCGGACCGGCTCGTCTTCGGCCTGCCCGCCGACGACGAGTGGTACGGCGTGGCCGACCGCACCGACCAGGGCAACCACACCGGTCGCCGGGTCCGGGTCGAGGCCAGGCTGCGGGAGGTGTACGCGACCGCGCTGGCCGCCGGCACGCCGGCGGTCGTCGCCGACTTCGCCACCGCCGAGCTGGTCAAGGTGGCGGCGAACGCGTTCCTGGCCACGAAGATCTCCTTCATCAACGCGATGTCCGAGGTCTGCGAGGTGGCGGGCGCCGACGTCAAGACCCTGGCCTCGGCCCTCGCCTACGACACCCGCATCGGCGGGCGGTTCCTCGGCGCGGGGCTCGGCTTCGGCGGTGGCTGCCTACCCAAGGACATCCGCGCCTTCCAGGCACGCGCCGAGGAGATGGGCGCCGGCCCGGCGCTCGGCTTCCTGAGCGAGGTCGACCGCGTCAACCTGCGCCGCCGCAGCCGGACGGTCGAACTGGCCATCCACCTGCTCGGCGGCGGGGCGGCCGGGCGGCGGGTCGCCGTGCTCGGGGCCGCGTTCAAGCCGAACAGCGACGACATCCGCGACTCACCGGCGCTCGACGTCGCCGACGCGCTGCGCAAGGCGGGTGCCCGCGTGACGGTCTACGACCCCGCGGCCATGGCGAACGCCGCCCGCAAGTTCCCCGACCTGCGCTACGCCTCGGGCGTCTCCGAGGCGGTCACCGACGCCGACGTCGTGCTGCATCTCACCGAGTGGGCCGACTTCCGCGAGATCGAGCCGTCGCTGCTGACGTCGCTGGTGCGCCGCCCGGTCATCATCGACGGCCGCAACACCCTCGACCCGCAGCGGTGGCGGGCCGCCGGCTGGATCTACCACGCGCTCGGCCGCCCCAACGTATGAGCGGTCCGGGCAGGCCGGGGGAGGCCGGTCCGGACCGGCGCGGCTGGACGAGGCGGGCCCTGCTCGCCTCGTCCCTCGGCGCGTTCGCGCTGGCGGGGACCGGCTGCGGCCTGGTCTCCGACGACCAGCCGTTCGACCCGGCCAGTGAGATCCTGCCGCCGGACACGGCGGCGCCCGTCGCCGCGCCCGCGACCACCGCCGCCGCGCGGCGCACCCTCGCGGACCCGGCCGCGGCGAAGGAGTTCTTCGGCAAGGACCTGGTGGCCCGGAGCCGGTCGAGCTTCGGGCTGGACCGGGCGGAGGTCATGGCATCGGACGATCCGCGCTTCCCGAAATTCCTGCGAATCTCACTTCCGGTTGACGCGATGAACCCCGCGGACGCCAGAATCTACGGCGACGGGCCCACGTACGGCGGGACGCAGGTCTTCGTCGATCACACCCTTAGATCACCCTACGAGCTGTACATGCGTTACTACCTGCGGTTCCCGGAGGGTTTCGCCTTTGGTAAGGGCGGTCGCCTGCCGGGATTCTTCGGCACCATCGTCAAGAACCGTCAGCGTACGGAGACGTTGCGCAGCGGATTGGCCACCCGTTATGCGTGGCGGGACGGTGACGAAGGAATCGTCTATGCGAACACCGCGCGCTCCGATCACCCGATCAATGTGATCGGCAAAGGCGCGTGGCACTGGCCGGCCGGCCGCTGGATCTGCGTGGAGCAGGGCGTCAAACTCAACTTCGAGGGTTTCGCGGACGGCGTCCTGCTCGCCTGGCTGGACGGCCAGCTCGTCCACAAGGAGCAGAGCTTCAACCCGAGGATCTCCAACGACCTGCGGATCGGTGGGATTCTCGTCACAGCGACCTTCGGTGACGGCGGGACCTCGTTCGCCCCCAACTCGCCGCAGACCATCGACCTGGCCGGGTTCACCTACGGCACCGCACGGCTCAACCCGCTCCCGAAACCCGAGGCGACCTGAGCCGGTCCTGGATCTGAGCCGGCCCTGGACCTGTGCCGGCTCAGGTCAGCCGAAGCGCTCGGCGTCGAGGGTCTCGAACAGCCGTCGGCTGGTGGCCGCCGCCGCCCGGTTCCCCTTCTGCAGGAACCGGGCGCTGGCCGCCTCCAGGCTCTCGGCGGCGTCGTCCTTGCGCCCGGCCCGGTAGAGCACCTCGGCGCGGGCGAGCAGCGCGTTGCCCTGCCCGTCGATGTCGTCGGTGCGGCCGGCCAGGTCGCACGCGGTGTCGGCGAAGCGCAGCGCCTCGGCGTCCCGCCCGGAGATCGCCAGCAGCTTGGCATGCACCGAGCACCAGCCCGCCTGGGCGGGGAGCTGGTCGCCGGCGGCGGCGTCCCGGCACCGGTTGACGTACTTCTGCGCCTCCTCCAGCTTGCCGCGCCGGACCAGCACGTCGGCCAGCAGGGCGGCGCGGGTCGCCAGGTGCGCGCGCTCGCCCATCCGGGACAGCTGGCGGCAGCTGCGGCGCAGCTCGCGCTCGGCGATCTCCGGCTCGTCGGCCAGCAGGGCGACCCGGGCCACCACGAAGCCGCTGTGGAACGGGTCCGTGCGGGCGCCGCGGATGTCCCCGACGATCTCCTCGGCGTCCTTGAGGTGGGTGCGCGCCGCCTCCAGGTCACCGGACATGGCGTTGAGCAGCGCGAGCTGCGCGAGCACCGCCCGACGCAGGCCCCGGTCGTCGCCGGCCGCCTCCAGCGCCCTGGCCGCCTTCGCGATCGCGTAGGGCACCGGGCGCGGCACGAGGCTCAGCAGCAGGACCTGCTCGCGCCGCAGCGAGTGCGCGGCCCTGGGTACCCCGGACTCCTCGGCGTGGCGCACCGCGGTCTCCATGGCCTTCTCCGCGGCCGCGAACTGGCCGGCCGCGCCGTACGCCGCCGACTGGCTGCGGCAGGCCAGCGCCGCGCCGACGTCGTCACCGTCCCGGACGAACGCGGTCAGCGCCGCCGTGGCCTCGGTGAGCGTGCTGGCGACCAGGCCCTCGGGGTCGGTCGCGAACAGCACCCGCAGCTGGGCGAGCCTGGCGTGCGCCCGCAGGCCGTCCTCGCCGGCGCGCCGCGCCCGCTCGGTGACCTGCCGCAGGATGCGCTCGGCGTCGGAGAGGCGGCCGAAGGAGTACAGCGCCCAACCGAGGTCGATCTCGGCCCGCAGCCGCAGCGGGTCGGTCTCCGGCAGCAGCGTGATCGCGCGTTTGAGGAGCTGGGCGGCGCCGGTCTCGTCACCCTGGCGGACGCGGTCGGCCGCCTCGATCAGGCAGGTGGCCGCCGCCCGGCCGAGTTCGATCATCTCGTTGTCGCGCTGCCCGAGCTCGACCCGGTAACGGTAGGCCTGCTCGAGGTGGTAGCCCACCAGTTCGTCGTGCTCGCCCGGCCCGCCGACCATCCGCGCCTGCAACCAGCCGGCGAACCGCTGGTGCAGGTCGGCGCGCTGGCGCTTGGACGTCGCCTGGTACGCGCAGTCGCGCAGCAGGACGTGCAGGAACCGGTAGGCGTCGACGCCGGGCAGGTCCGAGCGGTCCGGGTGGACGAGCTCCTTGCGGACCAGCGACAGGCAGTGCTCGGTGACGTACGGGCGCTCGGCCGGGTCGGAGAGCTCGGCGACGGCGTCCAGGTAGAACCGCTCGCCGACCACGGCGGCGCGCTCGAGTACCCGGCGCTCCGGGGGCTCGAGGCGGTCGAGTCGGGCGGCCAGCAGCGCGGAGATCGTCGGCGGCACCGTGACCCCGCGCAGGTTCCCCGTGGCGATCCAGCGGGAGCCCTCCCGGCGCAGCAGGCCGTCGTCGACCAGCGCGGCGACCATCTGCTCGACGAACAGCGGGTTGCCCGCCGCCGAGGTGGTGATCCGCGAGACGAGCGCGGGGTCGAGGTCGTCCGAGCCCATCAGGGTGCGGATCAGCCGGTGGCAGCGTGCCTCGGTGAGCGGCGCCAGCAGCATCGACGTGGCGTTCAGCTTGCCGCCGCCCCACTCGCGCCGGTCCTCCAGCAGCTCCGGGCGGGACAGGCACAGCAGCAGGATCGGCGCGTCGCGCGACCAGTCGGCGACGTGCTCGATCAGGTCCAGCAGGGTCGGCTCGGCCCAGTGGACGTCGTCGAACCACAGCACCAGCGGGCGCTTCTCGGCCAGGGCCTGGAAGAAGGTGCGGACCGCCCAGAAGCTCTCCTGGGTGCCCAGCTCCGCGCCGCCGAGCCCGACCAGCGGGGCGAGCGCGTCGACCACCTCGGCGGCCTGCGGGACGTCCGCCAGCAGTTCCTTGAGGCGGAGCCGTCCGTCCGGCGCGCTCTCGTCGGCGGACATGCCGGTGGCCTGGCGGACCATCTCCATCAGCGGCCAGTAGGCGATGCCCTCGCCGTAGGACAGGCAGCGGCCGGTGAGCACGGTGGCGCGCGACGCGGTGGCCTGGCAGAACTCGCCGACCATCCGAGACTTCCCGATGCCGGCCGGGCCGAGCACGGTGAACAGGTGGCAGGTCCGCTCCTCGACGACGGCCTCGAAGGCGTCCTGGATGCGGCGGCGCTCCCGGTTTCGGCCGATCACCGGCGCCGCGAAGCCCTGGGTGGGGGCCCGGCTGCCCGGGCCCGCGGTCGGGTCAACCAGCCCGATCAGGCGGTGCGCCCGCACCGGCTCCCGCTTGCCCTGCACGACCAGCGGGCCCACCGAGCTGACGGTGACGCTGTGCCGGATGAACTTGTAGGTGCTGTCCCCGATGAGGATCTCGTCGGGTGGCGCCGCCTCCTCCAGCCGGGAGGCGACGTTCACCGGGTCGCCGGTCGCGCCGCCGCCGGCGACGGTCACCTCGCCGGTGTTGATGCCGATGCGCACCCGCAGCCGCAGGCCCCACTCGCGCTGGAGGTCGGCGTTGAGCTCCTCCATCGCCGCGCGGATGTCCAGGCTGGCCCGCACGGCGCGCAGCGCGTCGTCCTCGTGCAGCACCGGGATACCGAACACGGCGAACACCGCGTCCCCGATGAACTTCTCGACCGTGCCGCCATGGGCGTGGATGACCTCACGCACGGTCGTGAAGAACCGCCACATGACCTGCTGCAGCGGCTCGGAGTCGATCTTCTCGCCGATGTCCGTCGAACCGGTTATGTCGACGAACATGATGGTCACTGTCTTGCGCGACCCGTTGCCTGCGACGGGCAGCGGGTTCCCGCACTCGGAGCAGAAGCGCGCTCGCTTCGGGTTCTCCTCCGCGCATGTCGGGCACGGCACCATGTGCGGGATCGTAGGCCGATCGCGGTGCGGCGCGGCAGGGGATGGGGACACGCGCCGCGCCGGCAGTGACCTATGCCACATCACGGATTCGGTTGGTCCCTTGTTCAGGATGGCAGGTCCCGGTGCAGTGAGGCGCTCGCGGCGGCGGTGAGAACCACCGCCCACGAGATCGCGGCGAGCAGGGACGAGACATGAGTCTCGCTGGTGGGCCAGAGCAGGACGCCCAACGGTGCGGTCGCCGGGCCGTGGAAGCGCGCCCCGTCGAGCACGGCCTCGGCCAGCCCGGACAGGGCGATGGCGCCGGCGGCCGCGGGCGAGCCGCGGGTCAGCGTCCCCACCCCCACTCCGGCCACCCCGGCCGCGCACACCATGACGACCACGATCACATAGGCCGACAGCAACTCCGCCGGCCGGTCCGCGCGCATCGCCGCCGCGCCGTGCCGGGCCGCCCCGCGTGCCCACCAGGCGGCGAACGTCGCCGTGCTCAGCGCGGCGCCGATGGCGAGCACGGTGAGCACCTGGGCGCCCAGCACCCGGGACCGCCGCGGGGTGAGCAGCCAGGTGTGGGTGACCGTGCGGTACCGGTACTCACCGGTCACCAGGATCACCCCGAAGAACATCATCGCGTAGGCGAGCAGGAACCCCGAGCGCGAGCGCAGGCTGTTCCAGGCGACAAGCGGTTCGGCCTGGGCACCCCACAGCAGCAGCAGTGGGACGTGGATCGCCAGCGCGACGCAGAGACCGACGAGCTGCCACCGCCCCGTTGTGATCTTGAGTAGCTCGGTGGCGACCAGCCGGCCCGTGCCCGGCCCCGTGCCCCGGTGCCCGCGGGAGCGGCCGGAACGGCGGACGACCTCGACGGTCGGGCGGGCCTCGGTCACCGCCACCCGCCTCCGGCCCGCTCGCGCGCCTCGCCGCCGGCCCCGCCGTGTGTCTCGTCGTCGGCCCGGCTGGTCAGGTCGAAGAACGTCCGCTCCAGGTCGGGGCCGGTCGTGTGCAGCTCGACGAGCGGGATCCCGTGGGCCGCGCAGAGCCGTCCGACCTGCTCGGCGAGGCCGTGTGGCAGGCGCAGGCCGTCGGGACCGGTCCGGACGACGTCCACACCGGGCTCCCGGACGAGCAGCTCGGCGAGCCGGTCCGCCTCCGGGGTGCGGACCTCGACGTGCCCGCGGCCCACCTCGGTGGCGGGTGCGGCCAGGACCACCTGGCCGCGGTCGACGATGACGACGTGGTCGACCGTCTGGGTGACCTCGGCGAGCACGTGGCTGGACAGCAGCGCGCTGCGGCCGCTCGCCGCCCACGAGCGCAGGAACCGGCGCAGCCAGCGGATGCCGTCCGGGTCCAGCCCGTTCGCCGGTTCGTCCAGGACGAGCAGCTCGGGATCCCCGAGCAGGGCGCCGGCGATGGCGAGCCGCCCGCGCATCCCCAGCGAGTAGGTGCCGACCGGGCGGTCGGCGGCGGCGGTGAGGTCGACGGCGGCCAGCGCCGCGTCCACGGCCGGGCCGCGCCGCCGCCGGGGCAGGCCGAGCGGCAGCGCCAGGCAGCGAAGGTGGTTGCGCCCGGTGCGGGCCGGGTGCGCCGCCGGCTCGAGCACGGCACCGACCGTGCGGGCCGGGGCGGGCAGCTCGCGGTACGGCCGGCCGTTGATCAGGGCGTGCCCGTCGGTGGCGGCCACCATGCCCAGCAGAATTCGCAGCGTTGTCGTCTTGCCCGACCCGTTGGCGCCGAGGAACCCGGTCACCGTCCCGGCGGGCACGGTGAACGAGACATCACGCAGTGCTTCCACTCGCCCGTACCGCTTCGTCAGCCGGTGGACGTCCACCACCGCCGGCGCGGTGTCGGCACCGGCACCGCACCAGGCGCCGGGCTCGCTGTCCGCAGCGGGGCGCGCACCGTCGGCCCGGCCGCTGGTGGGGCGGTCGCCGCCGCGGCGCGGGGTTTCACCCACCGTGAGAGCTCCGGTTACCGTGGCCTCCTCGGGTTGGCGCGCCCAGGTGCTCACCTCACGGTAACGGCACCGTGTTAACGGCAGCCGCGTTGTCCCGCACCTGCGCCAGGAGCCGGCCCAGAGTGGCCCGATCGTCCGCCGACAACCCGTCGGTGAAGCGTCGGACGGCGGCCGACGCGCAGGCACGCCCGGTCTCCAGCGTGGTCTTTCCCTTCGGCGTCAGCTCCAGCAGGATCGCGCGGCGGTCGGCCGGGTCGATCTGGCGGCGCACGAGGCCGTCGGCCTCCAGCCCGTCCACTGTCTCGGTCATCGTCCGGGGTGCCACGGAGACGGCGCTCGCCAGGTCCCGCAGTCGTAGGGGGCCGGTCTCCGCGACGAGCCGCAGAACCTTGAGTCGGGGCAGGGTCAGGCCGGCGCCGGCCCGCAGCGACTCGTTGACCCCGCGCCTGACCTGGTGGCCGAGGGCGAGGATGAGGTCGACGACCTCGTCGCCGGTGTCGGGTGGGGGCATGGGCCGGCCGTCCTCTCTGCTGGCGATGCACGGCTGCACGCGGTGCGCGGCTGCTGGTGGTGGTGGTGCGGGCCGCCGGAGGTGCGCGGCCGGCAGCCCGGATTTCTGAGCCTCATCTATTATGAGGGAACCTCAGTGAAATGGGAAGGGCTCGCCCACGGAAAGTGAGCGATCGGGAACCTGGCGTGCGCGGCGCCGATCCGGGTCGATCCTGGCCAAATTAGATCAAATTGCAAACGCGTGGACGCGAACCCGAACCCGAACCGAATGGAGCTGCTGTGGACGCCCTCGACTGCCTGATGACCCGACGTACCGCGACCCGGCTCGTGGAGCCCGGCCCCACCGACGAACAGCTCGCCGTCATGCTCGCCGCCGCGACCACCGCGCCGGACCACAAGATGCTGCGCCCGTGGCGGTTCGTGGTGGTGCGCGGCGAAGCCCGCGAGGTGCTGGCGAACGCCATCACCGCGGCGGCCGAGGCGGTCGGCGGCCTGGCCGAACCGGTCATCCGTAAGGCGGCGGGCAAGGCGACCCGCTCGCCGGTCCTCATCGCCGTGATCGCCTCCCGGGTGCCCGGCGCGCGCGTCCCCCGCGCCGAGCAGGACGCGTCCGCCGCTGCCGCGGCGCAGAACCTCTGCCTCGCCGCGCACGCCCAGGGAGTCGCCTCGGCGTGGAAGTCGACGCCGCTGCCCGACAGCGACCAGGTCCGCGCGGTGTTCGGCCTGACGGGCGGAGAGGAGCTGCTCGGCTGGGTGGAGCTGGGGACGCTCTCGGACGCCATCCCGCTGCCGCCGCGTGAGCCGGTCGCCCTGTCCGCGGTGGCCTCCGAGCTGACCACGGGCGGCCAGCTCGCCCCGGTCGAGTGGGCGGCCCAGCCCGTCCCCGTCGACGCCTACTGACCGGCCCGCCGGCTGGTACGCGGGCGATCGCCCGGGCTCTCCCGCCCGGGCCGCCCGGCCCCGGCGGCACCAGAAGACATGGCACCAGGAGACACGGCACCAGGAGACACGGGTCGGCACCACGAGATGGCGGACTCGTCGGCACCCGTAGGAGGAACGTGGGCCTCAAGGGGGTAGGACACCCCCGCGGTCGGACGCCCGCGCCGATCCGAGCCGGATGGAGGAGCTTCCGGGGGAGCGCCGATCGCCCGGCCTGGAATCACATCCAGACCACTAGCCATCAGCAACGGAACGACGGTCTCGGGCCCGGACAAACGGCCCGTTCCGGCCGCCGCCCGGCGCCCGTTCCGGTCAACTGGCCGCATTCGGTGCCAGCGGCTACCTAAGCTGGATCGAGGCTGTGGGCAGGACCTGCGAGGGGAGGGATGCCGTGACCGGTGATCGTCCGTTCGGCGTGGCCTCCCGCGGCACCTCGTCGGGGCACTTTCGGGGTGCCTCCACCACCCTCGATTCGCTACATCGGAACAATTTCGACGGCCCGGTTCGCTCCACCGTTCTCTCACGTGCGGGTCTTCGTGCGGTGATCGTCGGTGCGGCCCTCGCTGCCGCGCTCGCCGGTTGCGGCGAGGCGGGGAGCGACACGACGACCACCCGGCCCGAGCCGGCGGTGGCCGCGGCCCCGCAGCCACCGGGAGCGGGTTCGTCCTCGCCCGCGGGCTCCGGCGAGGCCGCCGGGTCGGCGGGTGACGGTCAGACCACGGCCGGTGCGGGCACTCCCGGCGCGGACTCCGCGGCGGGCGGGCCGGGGAGCACCGGCTCGGCTTCGGCGGGCGCCGGTGCGCCGGGTTCCGACCCGCCGACGGGGACTGGCCCGAGCACGCCGGCCGGCCCGGAGGCGCAGACCAGCCCGGACGCGCAGTCCGCGGAGCCCACCGGCCCGGTCGTGCCCGATCTGCCGTCGGTGGCGCCGTCGCCGGTGTTCCTGGGCGAGGCCTGCGTCCCGGGGCGCGATGAGGAGCCCGCCGTCGCCGTCAACGGGCTGGTTCTCTACTGCGTGCCCGGCGAAGCCGGTACCGGGTCGGCCGTCTCCGGCCGGTGGTCGCCGGAGGCTCCGGCGCAGTCCACCCGGTCACGGCCCGAGCCGGGCAGCGAGTGCGAGCCCGCCGACGCGGGGCAGATCGTCCCGGGTGCCGACGGCCGTCCGGTCACCTGCCTGCGTGAGCCCGACGGCGGGATGCGCTGGGCGGACGTCTCCTGACCACGGTCAGCTCGCCGGTCGGTGCCAGTTCGCCGGACCGTGTGGGCTCGCTGGCGGGCTGGCTGGCTGGCTGGCTGGTGTCAGCTTGCCGGCCGGTGTCGGCTCCGCCGCCGCGGGCGCAGGAGTTCGGCGAGTGACCACACCGGCGGGAGCATCAGCAGGCCGAAGACGGCCGCCCACGCCCAGGGATGATCGGCCAGGTAGGGCACCGCGTCGTCGTGTAGCCAGGGGAAGAGATGGTCGCCCACGACCGGGATCACCCCCGCCGCGGCCACCGCCGCCAGCCCCGCCACGCCCACGACGGCCAGCCCCGCGGGCAGCACCCGCCAGCCCGTGAGGCTGATCAGCAGCAGCCCCGTCACGGCCACCAGCAGCCCCACGCCGCCCATCGGGCCGGACAGGATGAGCGCGCCTGCGAGCCCGGCGGCTAGCAGCACCGTGCCGAGGGCGATCGTCGCCCGGCGCCGGCCGCGGGTCACGTCGTCCACCAGCGCGTAGGCGACGCGGGCGACGGCGCGCACCGCCGCGACCGCCGGACGCAGCGGCCGCGGCAGCGCGCGCAGCGACGCCAGCCACCCGGTGAGGACCGCCAGCACCTGGGCGACCGTGATGGCGAGGATCGGGCTGTTGGCCCGATCGGTCAGCCGCTCGTCCGAGACGCGGCACGCCCGCAGCACCCGGGCGGCGTCGGCGGGATCGAGCTGGGCCGGTCCGGGCGTCATCGCGTCGAGGAACTCCCGGGTGGGCGCGGAGCCGACCCTGGCACCGGCGATGTCCGCCCGGACGGCGTCGGCGACGCTGGTCAGCTCGCCGGCGGCGATCTCGCGTTGGATCCCGGCGGCGACCCAGGCCGCGGTCTCGGGCAGGGCGGCCGGCACGGCCGCGTCCGGGTCGTCGAGCCAGGCGAGCTCGTCGAGGACGTCCGCGGTGGCGGGGCCCGCGGCGACCGTCGCCAGCAGCTCCACGAATTCGGTGAGCCAGGTCGCGGTGTTGTCGGGCGGTTCCGCGCCCGGCGCGGTGGCATCGCGTAAGTGGACCAGCCGCCGGGGGTCGAGCAGGATGCGGGCCAGCCAGGCGGCGCCGTCCAACCGGCCCCACATCCAGTCGCTGGCCCGCCAGGACGACTTCGCGAACGCGCCGAAGTTGCCGAGTTGGAGCCCGGTCAGCTTCCGGTCGGCGCTCGCCCGTGACGGGTCCAGATCGCAGCGGATGTCCGCGCTCACCTGGACCAGCTCCACCGGCTGGTCGACGACGTCCCCGCCGGTCAGGGCGTGGGTGACCAGGTGCAGGTCGAGCAGGGCCAGCGCGGCCCGCGAGCGCCGGGTGGGGAGGTAGCCGACGAAGTCCCGCAGGGTGCGGGCGGCGACGCGGCGCCGCCCGGCGAGGCTCAGCCCGTTCGCGTGGGTGCGCGGCCCTGGCGTGATCAGCGCCGCGGGCCCGAAGGGCCGGTCCTCGTCCTGCCCGTCCTGCCCGTCCCGCCCCCCGTGCTCCCCGTCCCTGTCCCCGTGGCCGGGCCTGTCCGCGCGGTCGGTGGTGGCCGTCCGCGACGGTGCTGAGCGGGCGAGGACGCCGGTCAGAAGACCGCGCAGGTTCTCGGTGACCGAGCCCAGCGTGCTCCAGGCGAGCGTGAGGTCGGTCTGGCTGGTCTCCTCGTCGCCGGCGCCGCGCAGCCAGCGGCGGGTCGCCTCGGCCACCACGGCGGCGGACGACGCCCCCGCCAGGTCGCGCAGGGTGTGGCGGACGACGGTGAAGCCGCCCCGGTTCGCCGGCGTCGACGGGAGCGGGAGCAGATGTGCTCCGGCCTGCTCGCGGGGCGCGACGACCGCCGCGTGCACCTCCCGGGCCAGCGTCGCCAGCGCCACCCGGTCGTCCGGGGCGGTCGACAGGACGTAGGCCTCGTTGATCATCGAAATCAGGATGCCCTTGGCGGCGTCCACCGCGGGGCGGCCCAGCCGCCAAAGGTCACCGAGGTCGTCCGGGCCGGGCAGCCGGTCCGGGAACTCCGTCAACGCGGCCGCGACCGCCGCGGCCCGCAGGTCCGTCCGTCCGGCCGGGTCCACGAGCAGCGCCGCCGCGTCCGCGCCGACGTTCGTGTCGGCGTTCGCGTCGGTGACGATCCGGTCCAGCGTGCTCAGGACGATGTCCGCGGCGCGTTCGGCCTCGCGGTGGCGGTAGGCCTCGTAGATCGCCTCGTCGGCGAGGCGGGGGCCGCCGGCCGGGGCGAGGCGGAACAGCCCGCGCCGGCTCGCGCGGACGCCGCGTACCGCCTCGTTGTGGTCCCTGATGCGCCGCAGGTCGCTCGCGATCGACTGGTTCAGCGCCGCGCCCAGGGCGCCGAGCAGCGTGTCGGAGACTGTCGGCGTCGACCCGTCGTCTCGGCTCGGCGTGGGGTCGTCCGGCGGGTTGGGCGCGGGCACCACGTAGGCGAGCACGCGGCGCACCTGCCGCCCGTGCGCCGGCTGGTCGAAGATCTCCTGCAGGGCCGGCCCGATCGGGCGGTTCACCAGGATGCCGCCGTCGGAGCCGTAGAAGCCGCTGGCCGCGTTGACGTAGTCGGCCATGTCGGGATGGTCCGCGTCGGGCGAGCTTTGGACGGGAATGTAGGCCGGCTCGAAGGCACCGGGGAAGGCCGCGCTGGCCCGGGCGGCAAGCGCCAGGCGGTTGGCCGCCTCGGGGTCGGTCAGGTCGTCCTCGCCGAAGACGAACAGGCCGCGGTGGTCGAGGTCGCGGACGATGCCGCCGAGGTCGTCCGACCAGCGCGCCGACTCGCCGCGCAGGATCGTGGTCGTGATGAACACCGAGGTCGGGCGAACCGTCCGCGCGGATCTGGCGCGCCTCGCCTCGGCGGTGTGACCGCTTCGGGACGGGGGCTCGAGGCTGCGCAGCGCGGTCTGCAGGGCGGGCAGCATCACGGCGTCGCCGCGCAGCAGCGACGGGAAGCTCCGCTCGCCCGGGCGTCGCATCAGCTCGCGCAGTGATCCCAGTGTGATCCACAGATCGCGCAGCGGGCCCAGGTCGGCGTCGTGGGCGTTGGCGTAGCCGAGCAGCGCCGCGTTGATCCCACCCGCCGAGGCCCCGGCCAGGACGTCCACCGACACCTCGACGTCGAGGATCTCCAGTAGCGCCGCCCAGCGGGACGCGGCCGCCGCGTCGGCGGCGGACAGGCCCTGGTCTCCGGTCCCGGCCACGCCGACGTGACCGTCACCCGCGGCGCGGTCGCGGTGTGCGGAGGCGCCGGTCAGGAGGTTGATCTCCCGGGCGACGCCGCCCATCCACACCGCCAGGCTCGCGCCGCCGGTCATCACGACCGCGAGCCGGACCTCCTGGGTCGTCCCGTTGTCGGACTCGTCGGCGACCGCCGCCCTGCCCTCCGTCATGGCCGCAAGACTAAACGTGCCGGACATTACTGACTCGACGTACTTTCCGCCCAGCTCCGAACAGATGCGGCTTTCGTCGGCGGATCACCTGGAACCTTGGTTACTCGCGGGTAGCATGGGGCATGACCTACCAGCGAGTAACTACGCCCGCGCCGCCGATGATCATGCGGTGAGCCGGAGGGGAGGAGCCGTCCATGGGGCACTACCGGAGCAATCTCCGCGACATCGAGTTCAACCTGTTCGAGGTGTTCGGCGTGGACCGGACGCTCGGGACCGGGCCCTTCGCGGAGATGGACCGCGACACAGCGCATGAGGTGCTCGCCGAGCTGGAGCGGGTCGCCGTCGGGCCGATCGCCGAGTCCTTCGAGGACGCCGACCGGCACCCGCCGACACTCGACCCCGCCACAGGCACCGTCACGCTGCCCGAGTCGTTCCGCAGGTCCTTCGCGGCGGCGCAGGAGGGCGAGTGGTGGCGGCTCTACGTCCCACCGCACCTGGGCGGCATGGGTGCCCCGCCGACCATCGCCTGGGCGGCGTCCGAGCTGCTCCTCGGGGCGAACCCGGGGGTGTTCCTGTACATGGCCGGGCCGACGTTCGCCGCGATCCTCGAGGGCATCGGCACGCCATGGCAGAAGAAGATCGCGAACTGGGCCATCGAGCGGCACTGGGGCGCGACCATGGTGCTGACCGAGCCGGACGCCGGCTCCGACGTCGGAGCCGGCCGGACGCGGGCCGTCCAACAGCCGGACGGGACCTGGCACATCGAGGGTGTGAAGCGGTTCATCACCAGCGGCGACTGGGACATCCCGGAGAACATCCTCCACCTGGTGCTCGCCCGCCCGGAGGGGCACGGCCCCGGCACCAAGGGCCTGTCGATGTTCGTCGTGCCCAAGTACCTGCCCGACCCGGAGACCGGCGCCCCGGGCGCCCGCAACGGTGCCTACGTCACGAACCTTGAGAAGAAAATGGGCCTGAAGGTCTCGACCACCTGCGAGATGCGCTTCGGTGAGCGCGAGCCGGCCGTCGGATGGCTCGTCGGCGACGTCCACGACGGCATCGCGCAGATGTTCCGGGTCATCGAGTACGCCCGGATGATGGTCGGCACGAAGGCGATCGCCACGTTGTCCACCGGGTACCTCAACGCGCTGGCCTTCGCCCGCGAGCGGATCCAGGGCGCCGACCTGACCCGGGCGTCGGACAAGACCGCGCCCCGGGTGGCCATCATCAACCATCCCGACGTGCGCCGGATGCTCATGCAGCAGAAGGCCTACGCGGAGGGGATGCGTGCCCTCGTGCTGTACACCGCTACCTTCCAGGACGCCGTCACGCTGGCGGCGGCCCGCGGCGAGGTGGACGACAACGCGGTGCGGATGAACGACCTGCTGCTCCCGATCGTGAAGGGAGTCGGCTCGGAGCGCTCCTACGAACTGCTGGCGAGCTCGCTGCAGGTCCTCGGCGGCTCCGGATACCTGCAGGACTACCCGATCGAGCAGTACATCCGCGACGCGAAGATCGACACCCTGTACGAGGGCACGACGTCCATCCAGGGCCAGGACCTCTTCTTCCGGAAGATCGTCCGGGACAAGGGCCGGGCGCTGACCACTCTGTTCACGCAGGTCCAGGAGTTCGTGAAGGGCGAGGCGGGCAACGGCGCGCTCCGCGCGGAGCGGGAGTCGCTGGGCGCGGCGCTCGACGAGTGCCAGGCCATGGTCGGTTCGATGGTCGGGTTCCTCACCGCCACCGCCCAGGACAAGTCCCAGGTCTACCGGGTCGGGCTGAACACCACGCGGCTGCTGATGAGCATCGGCGACCTCGTCGTCGGCTGGCTGCTGCTGCGCGGTGCCGACGCGGCGCTACGCGGGCTGGACGGCTCCCCGTCCGAGCGCGACCGGGCGTTCTATGAGGGCAAGATCGCGGCCGCGCGCTGGTTCGCGGCCAACATCCTGCCGGAGCTGCGCACACGCCGGACGGTGCTGGAGGGCACCGGTCTCGGGCTGATGGAGATGTCCGAAGCGGCGTTCTGACCGTTCGTCCCAGCTCGTTTCAGCCTGGTCGGATCGGTCCAGCCAGTGTGATCCTCCCGGGGCCGCGGTCGTGCCGGCGCGGCCCCGGGAGGATCTTTGTCCGGGCTGGTTCACGTGGATCCGGGCTGGTTCACGTGGAGTTGTGGCTACCCGCGGCGACCAGGGTCGCGCTCCGTCGTGGAGATGTGCCGATCGTGGTTCTACGGTGTCCGATCTGGGGTAGACGAGCCGTATGGGAACCCCGCTGAGTCTTCTCCTCTTCGCACTGGGTGCCGTGCTCACCTTCGCCGTCCGTGCCGAACCGTCCGGCCTCGACCTCACGGCGGTCGGGGTGATCCTCATGATCGTGAGCATCGTGGGCCTGGGCGTCACGCTCTACCGCGACCAGTGGCGCCGCAGGATCGTCGAGGAGTCGATCGAGCACGGCGCCGCGCCTCCGGTCAGCGTGGACGACACCGTGCTGGTCGACCCGTCCATGCAGATCGAGGCCCCGTCCCACCAGGATCCCGTCCGCCCCGAGACCGGCCACGAGCACGGTGTGCTGCACCGGCCGCTGCAGTCGTCCGACGACAGGTGACGACACGCGGGTATCCCGGTACGGGCCCGGATTTAGGTAGGGGGGCCGGCTGGCTCAGGTGGTGCGCAGCGGCGGGAACGCCTGGTCGAGCTCGTTGCGCATGTCCCGCTTGAGCAGGTCGTCGGCCTCGGAGGACGACTGGCCCTCGAGAAGGAACCGGGCGACCCGCAGCGTGAGGTCCACGCGCTCGGCCAGGTTGAGCGCCCCGTTGAACCGGCCGCTGGTGCTGGCGGAGGTCAGAACCTTCGCGACGAACTCGTCGGCGGCCTGCAGAGCCTCCACGCGCGTCATGCGTTCACCTCTTCGTGGTGGAAGTTGAGCCGGATGCCGGGTGTGAGGCGCAACCGTACCAGGCAGGACACCTGTCTCCGTTGTGCACCCCTATGCGTCCGTTGTTCCCGGGGGGGTGTATGTGGCGAACTGCGTAGTTCGCCCCGATCGACCAGCCGGCCGGAAGCCCCCACCAAAAGCTCACTCCAAGCCGCGGCCGGACATCCCGCCGAGGCTCGAGTCGTTGTGCGTCGTGTGACCGGGCTGTGGGGTGGCTGGCGCGGCCCGGTCCGCCCGGATCCTCCGCTGTAGGCGGGCTTTCCGGGTCGCCGGCCGCCCCGCGGGGTCAGCTCCAGGCGAGCGCGATGACGGGGTCGGCGAGGACGGCCGCGACGTCGGCCAGGACCGCCGAGCCGAGCTCGCCGTCCACGACGCGGTGGTCGAAGGACAGCGCGAGGTGGGCCACCGTCCGTACCGCCAGCTCGCCTTCGTGCACCCAGGGAGCCGGGCGGATCGCGCCGAGGGCGAGGATCGCGGCCTCACCGGGATTGAGGACCGGTGCCCCGGTGTCCACCCCGAGAACTCCGACGTTGGTGATGGTGATGGTCCCGCCGGAGAGGTCGGCCGGGCGCAGCCGGTCGGCGCGCGCGGCCTCGGTGAGGGAGTGCAGGCTGCGGGCGAGGTCGACCAGGCCGCGCGATCCGGCGTCCGGGATGTTCGGGACGACCAGGCCACGCGGCCCGGCCACGGCGATGCCGAGGTTGATCCGCTCGTGCACCTGGATCTCGGCGTTCTCCCCGGACGTGTCGCCCACCCAGGTCGAGTTGATCATTGGGTGGCGCCGGACGGCGGTGAGGAGCGCCTTCGCCACGAGCAGCAGCGGCGTGACCCGGATGCCGGCGAAGTCCGGCAGGGCGGCGATCCGCTCGCGGGCCGCCATCGTCTCGGTGACGTCCACGCTGAGGAACTCGGTGGCGTGCGGGGCCGAGAACACGCTGGCCACCATCGCCCGTGCCATGGTGCGCCGCACGCCCGTGACGGGGATCCGCCAGATCCGGTCGGTGTCGTTGAATCCGGCGTCGGGCGGGATGGCTCCGGGCACCCGCCGTGTGATCTCCGCGTGTCCGTTCAGTTCCGGCTGGCGCGGGCCGTCGATTCCGTTGGACGAAGGGACAACGCCAGGGACACGGACCGGCCCAGTGCGGGTCGTCGGAGTGGCGGTGGTGGGGACGGGCACGGGCTCGGGGGGCGTGGCCTGACGCGCCGCGGTTTCGACGTCGGCGCGGCTGATGGTGCCCGCGGGACCGGTGCCCGCGAGCGTGGAGAGGTCCACACCCAGATCACGCGCGAGCTTGCGGACGGGTGGCTTCGCCGCGACGCGCCCATGCTGCGGGGCCGCCCCGATCGGCACTACGGCTGATCGGTCCGGCGCACCGGCCGCGGCCGACGCCGGGGATGCGGCTGGCGCCGAGGCCGGCACCGACGACACGACGGGTGCCATGGCCCCGGGCACTGAGCTGGCAGCGGGAGCTGTGCCGGGAGCGGGCGCTGTGCCGTAAGCGGGCGCGGGGGCGGCGATGGTCGCCACGGGCGTCGTCGAGCCGGGCAGGGGGCCGTCCGGGTTGCGGGGGCGCCGCCGGCGGCGCGGGCCGGAGTCGCTGCGCGGGCCGTACCCCACCAGCATCGGGGTGCGCCCGGCGGCCATCGGTGACAGGTCGGCCGTGCCGGGCCCCCCTGGGACGTCCGCGGCCTCTCCGGTCCGGGACACGGGCAGGGATGCCGCGCCGTTGCGAGTGGCGTCCCCCGGCGTGGTCTCCTGGCCGGTGGCTTCGGTGGCTCCGGTGACTGACCCGGTCGTCGGGCCGGTCGCGGACTCGTCGCCCGGCTCGTCGATGGTCAGCAGCGGCGTGCCCACGGCGAGCTCGGTGCCGGCCTCGCCGTGCCGTTCGACGAGCACACCCGCGAACGGGGACGGGATCTCGACGACCGCCTTGGCCGTCTCGACCTCGACCAGCGGCTGGTTGACCGTCACGGTCTCGCCGACCTCCACCAGCCACCGGACGATCTCCGCCTCGGTCAGCCCCTCGCCGAGATCGGGGAGGCGGAACTGTCGATGGGTCACCGGAGATCTCCTCAGTAGCCGAACGATCGGTCGACGGCGTCGAGGATCCGGTCGACGTCGGGGAGGTAGTGGTCTTCCAGCCGGGCCGGAGGGTACGGGGTGTCGAACCCGGTGACCCGCAGCACCGGCGACTCCAGGTGGTAGAACGCCTGCTCGGTGACCCGGGCCGCGATCTCCGAGGACAGCGAGACGTTCGACGGAGCCTCGTGCACCACCACGAGACGTCCCGTGCGGCGCACCGACTCGACGACCGGGTCGAGGTCGAGCGGCGAGAGCGAGCGCAGGTCGATCACCTCGAGCGAGCGGTCGTCGTCCTCGGCGGCCACCTGGGCGGCGTCCAGGCAGGTGCGGATCATCGGGCCGTAGGCGACCAGGGTGGCGTCGGCCCCGGGCCGCACCACCCGCGCGGTGTGCAGCGCGAGCTGCTCCTGCCCCGGCATGCTGGCGAGTGGGGTGGTGTCGACCTCGCCCTTCTCCCAGTAACGGCGCTTGGGTTCCAGGAAGATCACCGGGTCGTCCGAGGCCACCGCCTGCTGGATCATGAGGTGCGCGTCGGCAGGGCTGGAGCAGGTGACGACCCGCAGCCCGGCGGTGTGGCAGAAGTACGCCTCGGGTGACTCGCTGTGGTGCTCGACCGCTCCGATCCCGCCGCCGTAGGGGATGCGGATCGTGACCGGCAGCCGGATCCGTCCGGCCGAGCGGTAGTGCAGCTTGGCGAGCTGGCTGACGATCTGGTCGAACGCCGGGTAGACGAAGCCGTCGAACTGGATCTCGCAGACCGGGCGGAACCCGCGCATGGCCAGGCCGATGGCGGTGCCGACGATGGCCGACTCGGCGAGCGGGGTGTCGATGACGCGGTCCTCGCCGAACCGGGCCTGCAGGCCGTCGGTGATACGGAAGACGCCGCCGAGCTTGCCGACGTCCTCGCCCATGATCACGACCTTCGGGTCGGCGGCCATGGCCGAGAGCAGGCCCGTGTTCAGCGCCTTCGCCAGGGTCAGGGTCTGGCGGGGGCTCGCCGGCGGCTCCCCGTCCGTCGCCGGGCCCACGGAACCGACAGAGTCCGGAGCGATCGAGTCCGGACCGCTGGAGACCGGATCGACCGGACCCGGGTCGATGGCGTCGATAGAGCCGATCGGGCCGGTTGCCGCCCCCGTGGCCGTATCGCTGGTCGTCAAAGCAGTGCTCCCCGTAGTTCCGTGAACGCGGCGCGCTCGGCGGCAACCAGATTGTTCTCCGTCACCTGGACGTGGTCGAACAGTGCGGCCTCGGGCGGGTCGGGGAGCGCGAGGCAGCGGGCGCGCAGGTCCGCCGCCACGGCGTTCGCCTCAGCGGCCAGGCCGGCCTCCCGCTCGTCGGTCAGCGCGCCGCGGGCCCGCAGATGGATCGTCAGCCGCTCGATCGGGTCGCGCATCCGCCAGCTGGACACCTCGTCCGCCGGGCGGTAACGCGACGGGTCGTCGGCGGTGGTGTGCGGATTGATCCGGTACGTCAGCGCCTCGACCAGGACGGGGCCACCCCCCGATCGGGCCTGCCGCAGCGCCCATCGGGTCACGGCGAGGGTCGCGAGGACGTCGTTGCCATCCACTCGCACGCTGGGGAAGCCGAAGCCGCGCGCCCGCTGGTAGACCGGCACCCGGCTCTGCCGCCGGTACGGCTCGGAGATCGCCCACTGGTTGTTCTGGCAGAAGAACACCAGCGGCGCGGAGAAGACGCTGGCCCAGCCGAAGGCCTCGCTCACGTCGCCCTCGCTGGACGCGCCGTCCCCGAAGTAGGAGATCGCGGCGCCGTCGCCGCCGTCCCGGGTGATGCCCATGGCGTAGCCGGCGGCGTGCAGGGTCTGCGACCCGACGACGATCGCGTAGAGAGCGAACCCGTGTTCGGCCGGGTCCCAACCGCCGAGCGACGTCCCCCGGAACAGGCCGAAGACGTGCAGCGGATCGACCTCCCGACACCAGGCCACGCCGTGTTCCCGGTAGGAGGGGAAGGCCATATCGGATGGGCCGAGCGCGCGACCGGAGCCGACCTGCGCCGCCTCCTGGCCGCGCAGGCTGGCCCACAGGCACAGCTCGCCCTGGCGCTGCAGCGCTGTTCCCTCGTCGTCGAGACGCCGGACGATGATCATGTCCCGCAGCAGGCCGAGCAGGTCGTCGTCGGTCACGTCGGCCACGAATGCCTGGTAGTCGGTCTCCTGCTCGGAGTCCGAGGCGATGCGGCGGCCGTCGGGGGTGAGCAGCTGCACGAGCTCCGTCACACGGGCAAACGATAGTCCTCGTTCCGGCCGCGGCAACCCGACAACGCGATGTTCGTCGGCGCCTGGTGAGATCCCGGTGGACGATGTTCGCCGGGCCGGGTGGGACCCCGACAGGCGACGCCCGCCGCGGCGGGTGGTGGTCGGGTGCCCCCGATACGGTGACCCCGTGAGCGACCCAGTGAGCGACGCAGCCAGCAGCTCGGCGGGCCATCCCGGCACGCCCATGACCGCCGGGAGCCCGCGGGGTTCGGAGCCGCCCGGCGAACGCCCGCCGGCCGGGGCGATTCTCGGCAAGGTCGGCATCTGGAGCGGGCAGTTCGACTTCTCCAGCGCTGCCACGGTGCGCGAGGCGGTGTCCGAGCTCGACGAGCTCGGCTACTCCACCCTGTGGACGGGCGAGGTCAAGGGCCGCGAGGTGCTGGTCACGGCCGGCCTGATGCTCGCGGCGACGTCCCGGATGACGATCGCGACCGGGATCGCGCAGATCCTCGCGCGCAATCCCCTGACCATGGCCGCCGGCCAGCTCGCGCTCGCGGAGGCGTACCCGGGGAGGTTCCTGCTCGGGCTCGGCGTCTCGCACGCGGAGCTGATGCGCATCCGCGGCGCGACCTACGCGAAGCCCCTGGGCCAGATGCGGGCCTACCTGGACGAGATGGACCGGATGGCCGGCGAGCAGTACCGGGCGGTCCCGCCGGAGGGAGTCCAGCCGCGGGTGCTGGCCGCACTGGGGCCGAAGATGCTCGGCCTGGCAGGCGAGCGCGCGGACGGCGCGCACACCTACTTCGTGCCGCCGGAGCACACCGCCGACGCCCGCGCGGCGCTCGGGCCGGGGAAGCTGCTGATACCGGAGCAGGCGTTCGTCCTGCACCGGGACGCGAGCGAGGCGCGGGAGCTGGCCCGCCGGCACACGGGGTCCTACCTGCGGCTGCCGAACTACACGAACAACCTGCGCCGGTACGGCTTCACCGATGACGATCTCGCCGGCACCGGGTCCGACCTGCTGGTCGACACGATTGTTCCGTGGGGGGACGCCGACGTCCTGCTCGGCCGGGTCAAGGAGCACCTGGACGCGGGCGCGGACCAGGTGGCCGTGCAGGTCCTGGACTTCGACCGCAGGGGGCTGCCGCGCCGGCAGTGGCGCGAGCTGGCCCCGGCGCTGCTGTCGCTCTGAGGCTCCCGCCCGGGGTCGTTCCGAGGTTCCCGCACGCTGGTTCCCGCACGCTCGGAGGCGGCCGTCGCCCGCCGTGCTCGGGCCAGCCGTCGTGGATACGACACTTTTCAACCTGATTGAGTATTTAGTCCGGTAGGCGACATTTTTCGGTGGGTCGCAATCTCGGACGGCCCCCGGTCGGATCCACTGCCGTCCCGGTCCTGTGTGCTCCGTGTCGCAAATGCGACTCGTTGCCCCGGGGCGGCGCGGACGGCGATATTACGATCGGGTGCCGAATTTCCGATCGCTCCGGGGCGGCGCGCATGTTTCGCGCCGTTCCCGGTTCCGGAGTGCGTCCGGTATGTATCGGTGGGTTCCGCGCGGCGCAGCGGCGATGTGCCGTCGCGGAGATTCCCGTAGGGTGACTTTCGTTCGATGATTATCGCGGGCGGGGGTCGGGTGAATGCTCGGGGATGACGGAGACGGCCGGCAGGGGCCGACCTCCAGGCGCCGGTACGGCCGCCGGTCGGGCCCCGCGCGCCGATCCGGCGGATTCCGGGAAAGCTGGGGCGCCGCGGTCGCCGGAGGCGCTGTTCTCGCGGTCGCCGTGTGCGTCGGCCTGGCCACGTTCGGCTTGATGGGCGGCGGTGATGACCCTTCGGGGAATCTCACCGCGCTCGGCGACACCGAGCAGGGCCGGGACGGCCAGCCCGCATCCCAGTCACCCCAGGCATCTCCGCCCGCCGAATCGTCGGCCCCCGTCGGGCAGGGGGCGGCGGGTAGCGGCCCCCGGCGGCCGACCGGAAACCCGGTCCGCATCGCCTTTGGCGGGGACGTCCATTTCGAAGGCGCGCCCGGGCAGCGACTGGCGGCTGATCCCAAGACCGCGGTGGGGCCCATGGCACAGACCCTGTCCGCGGCGGACCTGGCCATTGTCAATTTGGAGACCGCTGTCACGACCGGCGGCACGCCGGCCACCAAGGCGTTCGTATTCCGTGCACCGCCCACCGCGTTCACCGCCATGCGCGCCGCCGGTATCGACGTGGTGAACATGGCGAACAACCACGGAATGGACTACGGGGTCGAAGGTCTCGCGGACTCGCTGCGCAGCGCCCGAGAGGCCGATTTTCCGACCGTCGGTATCGGCGCGGACGACTCGGCGGCCTACACCCCCTACGTGACCACCGTGAACGGCCAGCGAATAGCGATCTTCGGTGCGACGCAGGTTCTCGACGACGAGCTGGTCTCCGCGTGGACCGCCGGGCCCGGCAAACCCGGGCTCGCCTCGGCGAAGAAGGTCGAGCGGCTGGCCGCGGCGATCCGCGAGGTGCGGCCGACCGTGGACACCGTGATCGTCTACCTGCACTGGGGGGTCGAGCGCGAGGCCTGCCCGAGCGACACGCAGACCGGCCTGGTCGCGCCGCTGGTCGCCGCGGGCGCGGACGCGCTGGTCGGCGGGCACGCGCATGTCCTGCAGGGCGCCGGGTGGAACCACGACGGCGTGTACGTCGGCTACGGCCTGGGCAACTTCGTCTTCTACGCTTCGGGCGGCGGCCCGAACACCGAGACCGGCGTGCTCGAACTGACCTTCCAGGGCCGGGCGGTCACCACGGCCAACTGGGTACCCGGCCGGATCGTCGACGGGGTCCCGCGCCCGCTGACGGGCGCCGCCGCCAGTCAGGCCCTGACCGGCTGGAACAGCCTGCGCGACTGCACGGACCTCTCCGGCACCGCCCCCTGGTAGACGGCACCCCCAAGCCTGTCACCGGTACCGCCCCCCGGTAAACGGCACTCCCGGGCAGGCCGACGGATGCCCGTCCGCCCGTTCAGGTAATTGTCCCCCGGCGTTCGCCGCCGGGGGCTTCAACCTGCTGTACCTTGGCTCGCAGGAAGCCGTGACAAAAGCCGGCACGAGTGGTGCTCCCATCGCCACATCGCGGTGCCTCGGAAATGCCTTCCCGTCCTTTCCTTTCTTTTGTTGACGCGTGACGCCGGCCTTCTGTCGAGAAGACGCGTCGCGAAATCGACGCCTGTCCTTGGTGCTCCGTCCAGCCCTTTGTCGATCCGGGAGTGTCGTGTCGCGTACCCTGCGCAAGAGGTCGAGCCGCCGCGGACTGGCCGCCGGCGTCGGCCGCAAGATACTCGTCGCCTTCGTCTTTCTCGCCGGGAGCGGGCTGGTGGTGGTCGGGGGGCCGTCGCCCGCATGGGCCGCCGACACCACCCAGTACGCCGGCGACTCCACCCGGGGCAACGGGGCGGCCGTCCCGTTCGAGGGCCTCACGGACCAGAACGGCGGCCCGGTGCCCATCTCCGGGGCCATCGGCGTCGACCTGGTTCTCGGCTCGACGCAGCAGCCCTACCTGCCGTGCCAGAACTACAACCGGACCACCGGTACCGGCGACACCTTCGTCAACGCCTGCCAGGAACGGGGCAGCTACGCGACGTACACGCGTTTCGCCACGGGCAAGGGGCTTGTCTTCCCCAACGGGTACTTCATGGGCGACAGCCAGCCTGACCTGGTCAAGGGCGGCACGCTGAACACCGGTTGGGGCCGCCGCACGGCCGGGCTTTCGTTCGAGTTCTACCCGCAGGTCGACCGGGACGCCGAGTTCGTCCACTCGCGTTTCTACATCGACGTCTTCGACCATCGCGCCAACGGCTGGACGTACTCCGCGTACGTCGGCCGCATCAAACTGACGACGCTCAATGATCCGGGTACGGCGCAGGTCGGCGGCCGGCTCACCGACGGTGGGCAGACACCGGCCCGTGACCGGGTGAAGTTCCTCATCTTCGGCGGTGACGCCCGTTCGTCGACCGGGTACCCGATCTCGTCCTTCGCCGTCTTCACGAGCTCGGGGGCGGCGAACTGGAGCAGCGGCGCGCTGTACGCCGGCGCGCAGCGCATCACCGTCACGGACACCGCGACCGGCCGCGAGTGCGTCATTGACCTGAAGCCGATCAGCGGTCGGGGCAACGCGCTCGACATCGACCTCTCCCGGCCCGGGTTCGGCCACGAGGGCAGCGTCTGCCACTGAACGGTGCCGAGTAACTGCGGCGGTTGAGTGACAGCCAGGACTCATCCAGTCGCCACACATCGCCGGGCGGCGGCCGGGACGGCTTGGCTGTCCCGGCCGTTTCACATTTCTTCAACCGCTTTCGCGGGCGTTCGTTCAGCCGTTTTCGCTCGTTCGTCTCCGTGCGTTTCGCTCAGCTGCCGTCGCGAGGGCGGCCGGGGCTGTTGTCGCTGTTGCGTGCGGCGGCGCACCGGGCGCACGTTCCGTAGATCTCGACGGTGTGCACGACGTCGGTGAAGCCCTCCGCGCTGGCCACCGAGGACGTCCAGGCCTCGATCTCGGGGCCGGCGATCTCCACCGTGTGGCCGCAGTGGCGGCACACGAGATGGTGGTGGTGACCGTCCGTGGTGCACCGCCGGTACACGGTCTCGCCGTCATCCCGGCGCAGGACGTCAACCTCGCCGCGGTCGGCCAGCACCTGCAGGTGACGGTAGACGGTCGTCAGGCCGACGGACTGGCCCTCCTGGCGTAGGCGGGCGTGCAGGTCCTGCGCGCTGGTGAAGGCGTTCGTCGCCGCGAGCGCGGAGGAGACCGCGTCGCCCTGCCGGGTGGCCCGGACGGAGGTGCCGCGGCCGCGACCCGGGCGGGACACCGCCCCGTTCGGGCGGTCACCGGAGCCAGCGCCGCCGCCGCCTGCCGCCCGGTCGGAGGCCGCTGACATGCCGCGCGGGGAGCTCACCCGCTCGCCTTCCACACTCGCCACGACATCCACTCTCTCATCTACCCGGCCCGTCTGGAGGGCGCGCGATCTCCTCAGTTCTCGTCATGGGAACGGTATTGACATCGGTTTTCATTTCGTGCGACGGTGTGTGACGTCTTCGGCGCCGACTGTCGCCAATCCGTGTGCTTCCCTGGAGGTTCCAGATGTCACTGACCGTCACGCCCGAGCTGGTCGAGGCCGCGGACGAAGGCCGGATGACCGACGAGGACTTCGTCGCGTGCGTGCGCACCTCGCTCCCGTACGCCTACCGGCTGGTCGAGGAGCTGGTCACGGCCCTGCCCGACGCCGGCCCCGCGGGCCGGGATTTCGCCGACAACCAGGTGCCCCCGCCGGACGAGGCCGCGCGCGGGCAGCTGCTGCGTGCGATGGCCAGCACGTCCATCCGGTCGGCGCTCGAACGGCACTTCGGTGTCGCGCTGGCGTTCCAGAACTGCCACCGGGTCGCGGCCTTCGCCCCCGAGGCCGTCGGGCGCGCGCAGTACCAGGCGTTCGTCTCACCGCGGGCACAGGTACTCAACCAGCAGCCCGAATTCGTCGACTGCTAGGCCACATTCCCAAGCCAGGCGCGGGCGTCCGCCCCGCCCCGGGGCCCCTCGCCGGGCGCTCGCCCCGGGAACCCGGGAACCCGCCCGGGCGCCCGCCCCAGGAACTCAGGTGGGCCTCTGACCCAGGAGACCCGGGCCCCATCCCGGCCCCCGGCCGTCCTGTCGCGTTGTGGCCTCGCTGCTGTCGGTTGCCTTCAGGTCGGCCCGGTGACCAGCACTGAGGTCATTTGAGGCGGCGGAATGTCCGTCCCGTACCCTTTGCTCGCGGTAATACGGTGGCGGGCAATCCGGGGGTGGTGGGTGGCAGGACGTCCGGCCTGGCTGCAGGGGGAGTCGTGGCGGATCGCCGAGCCGCCCCTGACCCCGGCGGCGACAGGTGCCGCGGTGCTCGGCGCGGTCGTGCTGGTCGTCGGGTGCGTCCTGACCGGCGGATCGGGCTTCGACGAGGGCTCCACGGCGACGACGCCGGTGGGAGTAGAAGTCGATCAGGGCCCGCTGGCCTCCTGGTACACGTCCACCCAGGGGATGCGCGGCAGTATCGCCACCAGCGTCGCGTCCGCGCGCGCCTTCCTCGACGCCCAGGACGGCGCCTCACTGCGCCCGCTGTGCGTCCAACTGGCGGCGGAGGGGCAGCAGGCGGGCGGGCTCACACCCGGGCCGGACCAGGAGGCGCAGCGGCTCTTCACCAGCGGCGCCGGGCACTACGAGGCTGCCGCGCGCACCTGCGCCCAGCTCTTCGACGGCACGCAGATCCCCGCCGCGCAGCTACAGGCACAGGTCCGGGCGGCGCTGGCCGACGGCGACCGCGACTGGGACGCGCTGGCCACCCGCGTCGGCCTTCCCATGGCCCATGCCGGGCCGACCCCACCGGCCGCCACCGACGGCTCGGGCGGCTCGAGTGGCACGGGTGGCACCGATGGCACAGGCGGTACCGGCGACACAGACGCCACGGGTGGGACGGACGGCAGCGGTGACCCGGAGGACACGAGCGCGTCCGGGTGAGACCTCCGCCGTGCGGACCCGCCCGGCCGTGGGGGGGGGGGGGCGCGGCGGGGGCGGCCGCCCGG
>NZ_JALKFY010000606.1:75629-101143 GCF_023242985.1 Frankia sp. Mgl5
CCAGCGCGGAGTCCGTCTGGTGGGCTCGGTGATGTGTAAAAGAGACAGAGGCGCGCCGGCTCCGAAGGCCGTGCGGCACGGCCGGGCGGGTCCGGGCTCGGTAGGTGTGCTCAGCCCGCGTTGTCGGCTCGGTGCCCGCACGGGGTGAGGACGCGCAGCGTGCCGGTGAGCTCGAAGTCGTGTGTCCAGGCGGGGCACCAGCCCGCGGCCCGTGCCTCGTCGAGCGCGTGGCCCGTGCCCCGGCGGTCGTAGGCGAGGACGAACAGCAGCACCCGCCCCTCCGGGCCCGGTGCGCGCCGGGTGAGTGCCCGCCCGACGCCGCCATCTCCGATCGCGGTCAGGAACACGGTCGAGGAGCGCGGCACCCGTGGTCCCACCGGCCCGGTCACCACATCCGCGCCCGGCCCGCCGGGACGTTCCCGACCGGGCGCATCCTGACGGGTCGGGCCCTGACCGGCTGTGTTCGCGGCGGGTGCGTCCTGGCCGGGTGTCCGGTCGTTGGAGGCGCCATCCTGGCTTACCTCCATCCCGTACAGCCAACCCGCGCGGGCGAGCCGGCCGCCTACGACGACCAGGTCGCCGGGCCGGTAGAGCCGGCGGGCGGTGACGGTCGCGTCCACCATCAGGTCGATCGGACGGCGGTCGCCGCGTTCCTCCCACAGCGGGTGCAGGGCGCTGACCGCGGCGGCGGGCACCGCGGCCGCGGCGAGGACGGTCACCGCCGTCACCGCTGCCAGCAGGCCCGCCGCCGTGCGCCGCCAGCCGGCCGGGCGGCCACCGGCCGCGCGACCGCCGGCGGGATCGCCACCGGAAGGACCGTCCCCGGGGCGGCCGGTGATCCCGGCTCCCGCCCACGCGACGCGGGCGGTGCGGGCCAGCGTGGCGGCTCCGGCGGCCGCGACCACGGTGAGCAGCGGGACGAGGAAGACATTCGTCCGCACGGCGCCGAACGGCCAGTACCGCCCGGCGCTCGCCGCCAGCACCATCAGCTCGGCGCCGCCGGTCGCGACCAGCAGCACCCGGCCATCCGGGCGCCGGGCGAGCGTGACCACTCCGGCCAGGAACGTGATCGCGACGGCACAGCCAAGCGCGATCACTGCCGGGTCGGACGAGTCGGTCAGCGGGTGAACCAGGTTCGGGTCATAGCGGTCGATGCCCGGGGGCGCGCCGGCCGCGGTCGCCGCGAGCTGGTCGGCGACGAAACGGATCCCGTCGGGCAGTCCGCGCCCGGCCAGGAAGTGGTCGTCCCAGAACGTGCTCGCCCGCTGGCCGGACTGGTGCAACACGAACAGCGCCGCGTGCAGCCCCGCGATCACGACGGCGGGGGCGTCGCACAGCGCGGCGCGAACGGCCGTGCGAGCAGGTGGACGGAAGGCCGCGCGAACGGTCGGACGGAAGGCCCTGCGAGCAGCTGGGCGGGCGGCCGTGCGGCGGCCAGCCCAGCCATAGGCGCCGCGCAGCGGCCGGGCGACGTCCACGACGGTCAGCGGGACGATGAGGAAGACCGCGGGCAGGGAGAACAGTGCGAGGACGCCGACGGCGAACCGGCTCCACAGCAGCGCGCGGGTGGTGGAAGCGGCGCGCATCCAGAGCATGACCACGGCCAGCGCGCAGGCCGCGTCGAGGGTGTACGGCTTGACCTGGGACGCGAGGTCCACGACGGTGCCGCCGAGCGTGACCGTCAGCGCCGCCGTGAACGCCGCTGTGCGTCCGGTCAGCCGGCGGGCCAGCAGCCAGGTGCCCGCGGCGAGCGCGACGAGGGGAACGGCGGAGGGTAGCCGCAGGGCCCAGGCATGCCACCCGAACACGTCGCCGCACACCCGGAGCAGACCCATCGAGCCGATCGCGGACGGCGTGTTCGCCACCGAGAGCTCCGACCAGAAGGTCCCCGGCGGCTCGGCGACGAAGTGCGGGCGCCACAGCTCGTCGTACCAGAGCGGCTGGCGGAAGCGCTCCCACAGCACCGCCTGGACCGCGACCGCCAGCAGGCTGACCACGACCACCGCCAGCACGTCCACCGCGCCTCGCGGCCCGGTTGTTTCACGTGTGTCCAGCGAAGGCGGTTCGGCCGGCTGGTCGGTCGGTTCCACCGGCCGGCTCGGCCAGCACACGCGTGTCCTCCACCCGGTTGTCCACAGGTTCTGTCCACAGGGCACCCGTCCCTTGTGGACATCGCCTGTGCGGCGCCGCCCGGCAAATCCGGACGAGGCGCTCAGGTCCGAGCGTAGGCGGTCAGGAACCGGTCGATCCGACCGACCGCGTCGGTCAGGTCGTCGACGCACGGCAAGGTCACCAGCCGGACATGGTCGGGCCGCGGCCAGTTGAACCCGGTGCCCTGCACCAGCAGGATCCGCTCGGCCCGCAGCAGGTCGAGCACGAAGCTCTCGTCGTCGTCGATCGGGTAGACCTCGGGATCGATGCGGGGGAACGCGTACAGCGCGCCGCGCGGGGGCACACACGACACCCCGGGGATGTCGTTGAGCAGCTTCACCACCGTGTCGCGCTGCTCGAGCAGCCGGCCGCCGGGCAGGACGAGATCGCCGGCGCCGCCGCCCTCGGCGAGCGCGGCCTGGAGCGCGAACTGGCCGGGCACGTTCGCGCACAGGCGCATGTTCGCCAGGATGTTCAGGCCCTCGATGTAGCTCGACGCGTGCTGGCGGGGCCCGGAGAGGGTCATCCACCCGGAGCGGAAGCCCGCCAGGCGGTAGGCCTTCGACAGCCCGTTGAACGTCACGCAGAACAGGTCGGGGGCGAGCGCCGCGGGCGAGTGGTGCTCCGCGCCGTCGTAGAGGATGCGGTCGTAGATCTCGTCGGAGAACAGCATCAGGTTGTGCCGGCGGGCGACCTCGATGAGCTCCTCGAGCACCGGCCGGTCGTAGACGGCCCCGGTCGGGTTGTTCGGGTTGATGATCACGATGGCGCGGGTACGTGGGGTGATCTTGCGGATGATGTCGTCGAGGTCGGGATTCCAGCCCGCGGACTCGTCGCACAGGTAGTGCACGGGCCGCCCGCCGGTGAGGCTGACCACCGCCGTCCACAGCGGGTAGTCGGGGGCGGGGAGGAGTACCTCGTCGCCGTTGTTCAGCAGCGCCTGCAGCGACATCATGATCAGCTCGGAGACGCCGTTGCCGAGGTAGACGTCGTCGGGCATGACGCTGGTCATTCCCTTGCCGGCCGTGTAGCGCACGACGGCCTCACGGGCGGGGAGCAGGCCCTTGGAGTCGCTGTAGCCCTGTGCTGCCGCGAGGTTCTCGACCACGGCGGCGAGCACCGAAGGCGGCGCGGAGAAGCCGAACGGGGCGGGGTTGCCGATGTTCAGCTTCAGGATGCGCTGGCCTGCGGCCTCCAGCCGGGTCGCCTCGTCGAGGATGGGACCTCGGACGTCGTAGCAGACGTCGGCGAGCTTGTCGGACTGGGCGAACTCCATAGTGCCCAGGGTAGATGCCGTGTCGACTGGATTTCCCGCCCCCGTGTGCCGTGGGCGTGGGCTCACCCGCGGTGGGTGGCCGCGGCGATCCGCGCCGCCGGCGCTCCGGACAGCCCGCCCCGGGGCGCCAGGGCGAGGGAGAGCACGAGGGCAGTGGCGAGGGTCAGCACGATCGCCCCGCCGGCGGCGACGTCCCACTGCTCGCTGACGGCGAGCCCGACCACACCGCAGACCACGGCCACCGCGATCGAGACCGCGGTCATCGTCGACGTGCGCGAGCACCACAGCCGGGCGGTGGCGGCCGGCCCGACGACCAGCGCGACGGCCATGATCGTGCCCACCGCGGGCAGTGAGGTGACGACCGCGGCCTCCACGAGCAGCAGCAGGACGAGCCCGAGCCATCTGGACGGGTACCCGGCCGCGGTGAGCGCGGTGGGGTCGAACGCCCCGAGCAGCAGTTCCTTGCGCAGCGCCACGAGCGCGGCGAGCACCACGACGGCCGTCACACCGCTGACGACCAGATCGCTCTCCTGGACTGTCAGCACGGAGCCCACCAGGAAGGCGCTCAGATCACGGTTCGACCCGTCGCGGGCGGACATCAGCGCGACGCCGAGCGCGAACCCGCCGGAGAGGACGACGCCGGTCACGGTGCTCACGTCCCGCCCGCCGGTGCCCGCCCGCCCCGTGCCACCCGGGCCCGCGCCACCCGGACCGGTGCCGGCCGAGTGCCCCGGGGCGCCGGTGAGCAGGGCGACCGCGCTCACCACCAGCACGCCGAACAGCCCGGCGCCCAGGACGAGGTTCATCCCGATCAGGGAGGCGATCACGACGCCCGGGAAGGTCGCGTGGGTCATCGCCATGGTGAGGAAGCTGAGCCGGCGCAGCACGACGTGCACGCCGACGGCGCCGCACAGTGTCCCGACGATCAGCACCTCGAGGAGGGCCCGCCGGGTGTAGCCGTCGCCCAGCGAGTCGAGCAGCGCCATCAGGCCGCCCCCCGCGACGAGGCGGGCCGCCGCTGCCGGCGCTCACGGGAACGAGCGCCCCGTGACCGGCGCGGCAGCATGGCGACGAGGAGAGCCAGCGCGTAGATCGCGACCAGTGCCAGGACGACCGTCGCGCCGGCGGCGAGCCGGATCTCGTGGCGCACGGACGCCTCGTAGCTGGCGACCAGGCCGAGCCAGCCGCCGAGGACCCCGAGCCCGATCGAGGCCAGCACGATGACCACCAGCCGGTCGCTGAGCAGCCGGGCCGCCGCCGCCGGGATCACGATCAGGGCGATGACCAGCACCGTCCCGACGGCGCGGACGGCGGCGACGACGACGAGCGCGATCACCAGGTTGAGGACGAGGTCCAACAGCCACACCGGGTATCCGGCCGCGCGCGCCCCCTCCGGGTCGAACGCCCGCAGCAGCAGCTCCTTGTGGATCAGCGCGAGCACCGCGAGGGCCACAGCGGCGGTCACGGCGGTCACGGTGATGTCGGTGGAGTCGACGGTCAGCAGACGTCCGAACAGGAAGGCGGTGAGATCCGAGGTGTAGGACTCCCGGCGCGAGACCAGCACGACACCGACGGCGAAACAGCCGGTGAGCAGCATCGCCATGGCCGCGTCCTCGGTGACCCGCCGGGTGGAGACCAGCGCGGTGAACCCGGCGGCGGCCGCGACGGCGACGAGCAGCGCGCCCGGCACGATGCCGGAGTCACCGGCGATCAGAAAACCGATCACGACGCCCGGGAAGACGGCGTGGGTGAGCGCGTCGGTGAGGAAGGCCAGCCGGCGCAGCAGGACGAGGACCCCGACCACGGCGCTCAGCGTCCCGAGCAGCAGCACCTCGAGCAGCGCCCGGTACATGAACGGCCGCTCGAACGGCGCGATCAGGAGATCGCCGGGCGTGCTCACGGCCCGGTCACGAACGGGTCACGACGACGCCCCGGCCGTCGATCTCCAGCGCGGCGCCGCCGTAGGCGGCCCGCAGGGGCTCCGCGGTGAGCGCCTCGGCGGGTGGCCCGAACGTGATCTGACGCCCGCTCAGCAGGCACACCTCGTCGCTGATGAGCTGCGCCAGGGCCAGGTCGTGGGTGGAGACGACGACGGCCGTGCCGGCGGCGGTCAGCGTACTGAGCGCGGCGAGCAGGGCGTCCTGCGAGACGACGTCCACGCCGTTGAACGGCTCGTCGAGCAGCAGCAGGCGGGGCTGGGCGGCGATGGCGCGGGCCAGCAGCACCCGCTGGCGCTGCCCTCCGGAGAGCGTGCCGAAGCGGTCCCGGGCCCGGTGGGCCAGCCCGACGGCCTCCAGCGCGGCCTGCGCCGCCGCCCGGTCGGCGCGGCCCGGCCGGCGGATCCAGCCGATCCCGCGGTAGCGGCCCATCAGCACGACCTGGCCGACCGAGATCGGGAAGTCCGGGTCGAGCGTGTCCGCCTGTGGCACGTAGGCGACCTCTCGGCGGGCGGCGCCCGGGGGACGTCCGAGCACCGTGATCAGCCCGTCGACCACGGGCACCAGGCCGAGCACGGCCTTGATCAGCGTTGACTTGCCCGCGCCGTTGGGCCCGATGAGAGCCAGCGTCCGGCCCGGGTGGAGGACGCCGTGCACGCCGTGCAGCACCGGCACCCTGCCGTAGGCGATGCTCGCGTGCTCCAGCGACAGCGCGGCGGGAGCGGCCCCGGCCTGGCCGCCGCTCTCGCCCGCGGCCGTACCCGGAATCGCCGTACCCGGAATCGCGGCGCCGACCTGGTCGGGGAGCGCGATCGCGTCGGCCGCCAGCGCTGTCGCCACTGCCGCCACCGGCGCCGCGGTCGTCGGTATCGCCACGGGCGACGGGGCTCCGTCCGGCCCGTCCGGCGCGGTCAGGCACGGTGCCTGAGCGTTACCGGTCATGATCGACCACCGGTCCATCCTGTAGATCCTGGCTGTGGGTCCTGTCTCACCGGAGGGCGTCGACGATGGTATCCGTGTTGTGCCGTTCGGCTTCGAGGTAGGTGGCACCATCAGACCCCGCCGGGCCCAGCGTGTCGGCGTAGAGGGCACCCTCACCGGCGACGACGCGGACGCCTGCCTCGCGGCCGATGGTCTGCGCCGTCCGCGGCGGCAGGGATGACTCGGAGAACACCGCCACGACGCGGGACGCCCTGATCCGGCTGACGATGTCGTCGATCGCCCGGCCGGAGAGCTCGGCGGACGTGTCGAAGCTCGGGATGATCGACCCGACGAACTCCAGGCCGTACCGGTCCACGTAGTAGCCGAACGAGTCGTGGTTGGTGACCAGCTTGCGCCGGTCCGCCGGGATGGTGTCGATCTTCTGCTGGTTCTCCCGGTCGAGCTCGTCCAGCTTGGTCGTGTAGCCGGCGAGGTTGGCGCGGTACGTGGCGGAGCTCTCCGGATCGGCCGCCGCGAGCCCCTTCTCGACGTTCGTGACCATGATCTTCGCGTTGCGCGGGTCGTGCCAGATGTGCGGGTCGCCCCCGGCGTGCTCGTCCTCACGCGCACCCTCGTCGGCGTGGTCCGTGCCCCCTCCGGGCTCACTCCGGACGGTGACCCCGTCGGCCATCACGACCTCGACGCCGTCGAAGCCGCTGGCCGAGATCGCGTCGTCGAGCCAGCTCTCCAGGTCGACACCGTTCTCGATCAGGACGTCCGCGGAGCCGATCGCCTCGAGATCGGCCGGCGAAGGCTCGTAGTCGTGCGGATCGACGCCCGGCCGCAGGATCTGCCTGACCTCGATGCCGTCACCGCCGATGACGCGGGCGAAATCCGCCGCGTAGGTGGTCGTCGCGACCACCCGCGGCGCCGAGCCGCCCGCGCCGCCGCCGGAGCCCTCACCCGAGCCGCCGCAGGCCGCCAGCGCGGCGGCGAGCGCGGCCGCGGTGAGCAGAGCGGCGGCGGGACGCGCCACCGGCAGCGACCGGGGGCGCGAGGCCTGGTCCGACGGGTGTCCGGCGGCGGGCCGGAGGGGCAGGGGCGACATGAGGAAAATGAAAACGGTTGTCGATGCGGATGTCAAATCGAACCGGCATGGTCCAGACGAATGGCGCCCGCGGAGGTCAGCTGGCCAGGAAGCTGATCTGGACCCGCCTGTTCAGCGCGCGCCCGGCGGCGTCGTCGGACCCGTCGGGCCGGGTGTTCGGCGCGACGGGGTCGGCTCCGCCGCGGCCCGTGGCCGAGACGCGCGTGCCGCTCGGTACGGCTGGGCGGAGCAGATCCGCGACCGCGTTGGCCCGGCGCTGCGAGAGGATCACGTTGTAGGCCGGGGTGCCGAGGCTGTCGGTGTGGCCGAGAACCGTGACCGTCCTGGTGGCGGGGCCGACCCGGCCCGCGAGCGTGGCGATCTCCGTGCGC
This sequence comes from Frankia sp. Mgl5, assembly GCF_023242985.1. NCBI lineage: Bacteria > Bacillati > Actinomycetota > Actinomycetes > Frankiales > Frankiaceae > Frankia > Frankia sp. Mgl5. The sequence goes on from NZ_JALKFY010000606.1 coordinate 83,394, forward strand.
GCGGCCTCGGTCAGATCGTCGGAGTCGAAGGCGAACAGGACATCCGCGCTGATCGTGACGGTGACCCGGTCGCCGGACCGTTCCTCGGTGACCAGCGGGAGCACGGAGTCCGCCGGGTCGATGGTGAGGACCGAGCCGGCGGCGTCGAGCGGGCGCACCGAACGGGTGATCTCCTCGGCTGCCACATCGGCCGGGGGCGGTGGTGCGCTCGTGGCGCCGAGGGCCCCCCGGCTCTCCGCCCCGGCGAGCACCCACAGCGCCGCGGTGACCAGCGCCAGCCGGGCGGCCCGGCCTGCGATCGCGGTCACCGGCGCCGTCGCTGTCGCTGTCGCGGCGGGGGGCCGCGGGAGCGCGCTCAACGCGTGATCGCGGCGTCGTCGACGATCACCCGGTCGTTGAGGTAGACGTCCACGGTGGTCACGTCGGTGGGCGGTGCGGCGAAGGTGAACGAGCCGGTCACGGGCACGTTGTTGCGGGTCCGGGTGGTTCCCGAGGCGGCGCCCAGCGCCACTCCGGCAGAGTCCCGCACGACGGTGTAGCGGCGCAGGTTCACGGAGTCGACCAGGGTGACAGCGACGTCGCGCCGGCCGGCCATGTCGTAGAGCGTGATGCCGGTGCCCGGGTCCTTGGCGTAGCGCGGTGTGAAGAGCAGATCGAGGCGGGCGAGTTGGCCGTCGACCCGCAGCCCGACGAAGCCGACCTCGACGTCCCCGTCCGCTCCCTGGATCCGGGTGGTGCGGCTCGCGGTCGGCGTTCCCGCCGGCGGGGCGGTGGAGGCGGTCGGCTGCTGGCTCGCGCCCGGTGTGCCGCTCGCCGGGGTGGACGGGGGCGCCGCGCTGTCATCGGAGCCCGAGCAGCCCTGGACGACCAGGCAACCGACCAGCAGACAGCTGGCGAGCAGGGCGGACGCACTCCGCGGGCGCTTACTCGGATCCAGCGTCGTCGCCGGAGCGGGTGGCATCTCCGGGACGGGCGTCGTCGCTGGGGTGAGCCGGGGCAGGTGGGGCAGGTGGGGCATCGGACCTCCGGGCGGGAGGGTCAGGGTCGTGCGATGCCGATTATGATCCCCGCCCGCCCGGCCGGCCTGGGAGCCGGGATGGACACCGCCCGCGCCCAGTCCGCCACCCGTGGGTCGAACGGCGAGAGCGGGCGCGCTGCGCTCTCGGCCAGCACCGCCGGGGCGGGGCCGGGTCCGTCCGCGGGGGGTTCCGGCCTGTTCTGGCCGCTCATTCGGTCCCGTGCTCCGCCTCTTCCAGCAGTAGGCGCAGCTCGAGCCCGAGCGAGCGAGGTTCGGCCAGCGGCGACCGGAACAGCACCCGGACGGCGTCGGCGCCGTCGGGGCCGATCCGCCACATGTCCAGGCCGGCCCGGTCGAGCGAGGTCACCGACGCGCCGATCACCTCGTCGGCGCAGATGCTCCCGGCCGCCGTGACGCCGCGCGCGGCGAGCTGGCGCATCTGGGCGGCGTGGGCCTTGTTGAGGTGCTCGATCAGGTCCGGGGCGTAGGCCGTCACGAGGTCGGGCTCGGCGAGGGCGTACGAGGTGAGCTCGACGCGGCGGGCCGGCCCGAGCGACGACCAGCGGCCGCCGGGGCGTGCCGCCGCGTCGCGTCGCGCGCCCCGCGCCCGGCGGGTGACCCGGGACCGCCGCGGGGCCGGAGCCTCCACGACCTCCGTGCCCGCCGCCGGTTCGGCACCCGCCGCTTCCGTGCCGGTAGCCAGTTCCGTGCCCGCGGCCAGCTCGGCGTGTGCGGCTTCGGTGCCTGCCGCGAGCTCGGTCGCGACCGGCACGGAGCCGGCGGCTGTCCGGCCGGCGACTGTCCGGCCGGCGACCGGTGCCCGGGTGGCGCCGGCCGGCGCTTCGGCGCGGCCGGGCAGGCAGATGAGCACCTCGTCCACGGCCACGGAGAGGACACGCAGATCGGAGATGTCGCCGGAGGCCACCGTGATGCTGCGCCCCAGGTTGCCCAGGCGTTGGACGAGCTCGTCGGCGGTCTCCGCCGCCGAGGCCAGCACCCCCGCGAGGACCAGGCGCTCCCCGTTGTGGCCGGGCACGTCGACGCGTGCGCGGCGGCCGGAGTCCGCGCACCGCGCGGGCGGGCTGTCGGCGCCCACGAGCAGCAGGGGCTCGCCGCCGTCGTCGATGAGTCCGACCCAGCCCCGAACGTGGGCGCAGGGCAGCGTGAGCAGCGCGCAGCGGCCGCCGGCGAGGATGGTCCTCGCCTGCTCGGCCAGCACGGGCATGTCGACGTCCGAGCTTGGACTCGTCACCGGGCCTCCTCCTGTCATCAGGTAAGGCTTACTTAAGTCGTCGAGAGCCCGATGGTCAAGCCTTTCGTCCGGTTGTGGTCCCCTGTCTCAGATCAACACTGGTCGCGATTCCCAATGTCCGCGCAACGCGGTCCCGGAAGGGCACCGCGATCCGGTTCGCGGGCGGAGGATTCTAGGCTGTCGTGGTCGGGCAGTGTCTCGCCCCTCGAGAAGGAGGTGCCGGTGATCTTCAAGTTGGTCGGTGACGGTCGCCCGTACCCCGATCATGGTCTTGGCCAGCGGGACTGGGCCGCCATCCCGCCGCGGCAGGTGCGGCTCGACCAGCTCATCACGACGAAACGGGTGCTGGCGCTCGACGTCCTGCTGGACGAGGACTCGACGTTCTACGGCGACCTGTTCCCCCACGTCGTGGAGTGGGGCGGGGCGCTCTACCTGGAGGACGGCCTGCACCGCGCCGTGCGCGCGGCGCTGGCGCAGCGGACGTCCATCCACGCCCGGGTGCACGTGCACACCGCGGCACGGCCGGCGGGCAGGCTCAGCCACCAGTGACGCCGGGCCGGGCGCTTCCCGCGCTCCAGGTCCGGCGACTGGTGGCGGCGGGTACGGGCCCCCGGCTCAGTCGTTGGTGATCTCGTAGGTCACGTAGGTGTCCTCGCCGACCTTGGCGAAGACGTAGCGCGGGCACGCCGACCCCGACCGGTGGGCCGCGATGGGCCGCAGCACGGGGGAGCGCATGACCTGCTTGAGCCGCCCGCCGGCGAGCTTGCGTGCCTGGGCCCCGGAGACATCCGCCGTCTCCTGGCGCTCGTACCATCCACCGCAGTAGTGGATGTCGTGGGGGCGTGACGTCCAGGCCGGCGTGTGGAAGACCCAGAGCAGGTAGGCCGTACGCATGATCAGGGTCAGCAGGGCGATCGTGATCAGAGCACGGACGAGGTTCCCGGCCCGGTTCGTGGCGAGAACGGGACTCACAACTCCGGGAGCCTAGGGCAGCTACCCCCGTTCCGGGGCAAGCCGTCCCTTCCGGCCGGGGCGTGTCGCGTGCGCGCCCGCCGACGCCCCGGCTAAACAGCACGACCGGGCCCGTCCGCGGCCCCACCGACGTGCCCGGACGGGGGCAGGTCGAGGGCCGGGTTGCCGTCGAAGAAGCCGTCCGGGCGCAGCTCGAAGCCGATTCGGCTGACCGGCATCACCGGCCAGTCCTCCGGGCGCACGACGTGGTGCGCCCCGAAGCTGTACCAGACGACGATGTCGGTGTCGGCGACCGGCCGGTCCGCGGCCGCGTACTGCGGCAGGCCCTCGTTACCCGCGTTCTGGTTCGGGTAGCGGCCGGCGGCGTACCGCTCCCGCTCGTCGTGCGCGGTCACCCACAGGTTGCGGGACGCGAACCGCCCGCGCGCCGCCTGGTGCGAGTCGGGATGCGCCAGCAGCGGCGCCGTGTGACCCGGGACGAGCCGGTAGGCCACCGGGCGGCCGAGCGGGCCCGCGACGCGCGGGTTGGTGATCCGCCAGAACCGCGCGACGGACGGGTCGACCCTGCGCTGGGCGTGGCGCTCCGAGTCCAGCAGCGTGTCCTGGGTCCGCCAGGCGACGCCCGTCGGGTTGTCCGGGCCGATCGGGTCGGGCACCGAGTCGATCTCGTGCACCGAGTTCGGGCCGCCGTCGAGCTCCAGGTCCAGGCGCACGTTGAAGAAGTGCTGGTGATGCGGCCCGTACAGACCGGGCGCCACGAGCACCCCGTGCGACGGCGACTCGCCCGGCCGCACCGCCCCGGTGGAGACGACCCCGGTCAGCTTGACCTCGAACTCGATGGTGCCGTCCAGGTAGAGGTACCAGAAGTAGCCGTACTCGTAGTTGCCGACCGTGCAGATCATCGAGATCACCAGCCGGCGCATCCGCCGGACCTCGACCTGGCCGGTCCGGAAGTCGGTGTGCTTCCAGGCGATTCCGGTGTCCTCCTCGTGCAGGCACACCGCGTTCGGGATCGTCACCGGGTTGCCGTCGGAGTCGTTCACGACCCCGTCGAAGTACCGGATGTCGCCGAGGCAGTCGCAGCCGAGCCGCAGCGAGTTGGCCGTCACCCCGACCCCGTACTCGCCCATGTCGAAGACGTTCTTCACCCGGTGCGTCGGCGCCGGGTCGCCGTACGGGACGAACATCTCCGACACCGACGCGCGCTGCAGGATCGGCCGCCGCCGGCCCCGGTCGGTGTACGCGACCTGGTGCAGGATGAGGCCCTCGCGCGGGGTGAAACCGATGCGCAGGTCCCACTTCTGCCACTGGACGGCGTACCCGTCCACGGTGAAGCCGGCGCCGCGCGGTTGGGTGACCTCGATCGGGCGCAGGTCGTCGCGCAGCCGGTCGAACGCGGGGACGTTCTCCGGGGCGGCCGTCATCAGCGCCGGTGCGTAGTTGCCGGGGCGCGGCGGCAGCGGCACGGGGCCGTCCGGGCCCTGGCCGTGGTCGGTCACGTCGACGACGGCCATCGCATCGAGGTCGACGACGACCTGCAGTCCCTCCGCGGGCCGGGCGTAGCCGTTCTCGCCGGGCCCGGAGCGGACGAACGTCACCGGGCGCGCGATGCGCCGCCGGGCAGGGTCGTCCTCACGCCCGGTGTAGCCCGCGGACCACGGGTCGATCATCGCGAGGGAGAAGTCGGTGACCCCGCGCCTGCGCATCGCCGCCTGCCAGTCCGGGTCGGCCCGGACGACGTCCTCGCAGGCCAGGAACTCCTCCATCATCATCGCCGCCTGCACGCCGGGGACCGCGTACATCTCCACCACCGTCCCGGCGGACAGCGACACGACGGCCTCGTGGGTCAGCCGCGCCCCGCGCTCGTGCAGGACGCAGAACGCCTGCCGGTCCGGCGCGGCCAGCTCGTCGCCGACGTCCCGCTCGGCCTCGCGCGACACCAGGGCGGCTTTTGGTGGCTCGTTCAGTTCGATGGAAACGAAACGAAACTCCGGCCCGAGCTTCTCGCTCGCCCGCAGGATCGCGGTGGCCCGGCCGATCTCGGCGGCCGACAGCGGTTCGAGGGGATGCGCCGGTCGCGCCGGGATCGTCCCGGGCTCCGGGGACGCGCTGACCGTCATGGCGACCTCCACCAACATCTCGGGTGCGTGACCCGGCACACAAGGGACTGGGCCACCCAAAGTAGAGGTCACCGAACGCGGGCCGTCGGCGGCCCGTTCGGCGGTTTCCGGACATCCGAAATGGACGCCGGTCAGCATTTCCCGAGATGGGCCTCGGTGGGATTCCCGCGGCAGGTCCGGTCAGGACTCCGGAGGTGGGTACTCCCGGAGGTCAGGACTCCCGGAGGTAGGTGAGGACGGCGAGGACCCGGCGGTGGTCCGTCCCGGAGGACTCCAGCCCCAGCTTGGCGAAGACGTTAGAGATGTGCTTCTCCACCGCGCCGGCGCTCACCACGAGCGCCGCGGCGATGGCCGTGTTCGACCGGCCCTCGGCCATCAGTCCCAGCACCTCGCGCTCGCGCGGGGTGAGCGTGGCCATCGGATCGTTGCGGCGGCTGCGCACCAGCAGCTGCGCGACCACCTCGGGATCCATCACCGTCCCGCCGGCGGCGACCCGCCGCACCGCCTCGACGAACTCGCGGACGTCCGCGACCCGGTCCTTGAGGAGGTAGCCGACCGCGCCCGCGCCGTCGGCGAGCAGCTCGCTGGCGTACTGCTTCTCCACGTACTGGCTCAGGACGAGCACCGGCGTACCGGGCACCTTGTCCCGCGCGGAGATCGCGGCGCGCAGCCCCTCGTCGCGGTGCGACGGCGGCATGCGCACGTCCACCACCGAGACGTCGGGCCGGTGCTCGACGATCGCGGTGACCAGGCCGGGGCCGTCCCCGACCGTCGCGACCACCTCGCAGCCGGCGTCGGTCAGCAGGCGGCGGATTCCCTCGCGCAGCAGCACGGAGTCCTCCGCGATCACGACCCGCACAGCACATCCTCCTCGCGTCCGTCCGGCGGCGTGAGCGGGTCGCCCGGGCGCAGGATCGCCTCGGTCAGCATGGTGACGTAGACCCCGCAGTCGGTATGCCCGTAGTTGCTGGAGAGTTCCTTGAGTATCCGGATGTCACGGATCCCCGTCTCGGGATTGACGGTCGTCGCCGCGCAGCGTGGCGTCCGTGCGAGCACGCGCGCGCGGGCGGCGCCGAGGCCGAGCTCCAGGCCGGCCCAGCCGAGCTCCGCCCACGGTGCGATCCCGTCGATGTAGACGTTCGCCCGGAACCGCAGCGGGTCGACGGGCTCGCCGACCCGCTCCGCGAGATCCCGGACGGAGGCGAGATTGATCACCGAGACGGCGTGCATGAACGTGTCCCCGCTGGCACCCGTGTCGGTGAAGCGGTGCCGCCCGCGGGCGGCGACGAGCCGCGGGCGGCCGCCGAGCCGGGGCCCGAGCACCGCGAGGACGTAGTCCTCCAACTCGGCGCGTCCGGCCGGGGTGTTCAGATCGACCCGGCGCACGTCGACGAGCCCGTCGCCGGGCCTGGCAGCGGGGCCGCCACCGGGCCCGTCGCTGGGCCCGTCACCAGGCACGTCGCCGGTGTGTGCCGCCTGCGCGAGCAGGCCGAAGGTCAGCATCCCGGACGCCGGGTCGAACGAGCTGCGGATCCGCGCGAGCGCCTCGTCCTTCTGGAGCATGACGAAACGGGTCTTGGGCAGGACCTCGGGGTCTTCCTCGTCGAACATCGTGTCCGGGCGGGCGAGCGCGAACATGCGGTCACCGGGGACGCTGTCGCCCGGATGGAGCGGCACCTCCGGGAGCGCCTCGGGTGTCATCCCCTTCAACGGGTACCGGAAGAGCCGGACGACGCGGCCCACGGCGGGGCTCGCGGTCGTGCCCGCCTCGCTGCTGGCGTCCATGCCCGTGCTCAACCTTCCATCCCCGAAACCGCCGGTGTGGGCCGAAACTGTCAGTGGGCCGAAACTGTCGGAGCCGGGTGAAACCGTCTCGCCATGTTCCGCGCGACCGTACGCTCAGACCGTCATGGTCAGTGCTCGGATCACCCCTCGGACCACCTCCCGGACGGCGCGCCTCATGCCCGCCCTGGCCCGGGGCGCGGGTGCGGCCCTTCTCGCGTTCCTGGTCGGTGCGCTGTGGCTGGTCGCGCTCGCCCGCCCGGCGTCCGCGCACACCGTCGGCGGGGCCGGCCCGACGAACTACCACACCACGCTCACCGGGGACCCGGCCGTACCCGGTGTGCGGCTGAGTGTCGTCGAGAACGGGAACCGGGTGCGGCTGGTGGCCACGGCGGGCTTTCCCATCCTTGTCGAGGGATACGAGAAGGAACCCTACCTACGCCTCGACACCCGCGGAGTGTGGGAGAACCGGCGTTCCTCGGCCACGTACCTCAACGCCAGCCGCACCGGCGACGACCCCGGCCCGGCCGCCGTGGTCGACCCGTCGGCCCCGCCGGACTGGGTGCGGGTCTCCGCGGCGCAGGGCGGCCGCGTCGAGGCGTTCTGGCACGACCACCGGGTCCACTGGATGGGGTCGGCGGACCCGCCCGTGGTGCGCGCGGCGCCGGACCAGCGGCACCGGATCCAGGACTGGTCCGTCCCGCTGACGGCGAATGGGCGGCAGGCCGTCTACACGGGAACGCTCGAGTGGATCCCCGGCCCGTCGCCGCTGCCATGGGCGGCGGGCACGGTCGCGGTGCTGGCCGGCACCGCCGCGCTGGGTCTCCTCCGGCGGGCGCGGTGGCCGCTCGCGGCCGTGCTGGCAGGTCTCGTCGCGGTCGACGCGACGCACTCCGCCCTGGTCGCGGCGGCGAACGCGGACGGCCGCCTCGACGCCTTCGTCTGGGGCAACGCCGTGCAGATCGCCGTGTGGGCGGGCGCCCTGGCCGGCGCGGTCCTCATCGTCCGGCGCTCGCCGACGGGGCTCTACCTGGCGGTGAGCGCCGGGCTGCTGATCGCCGTCCTCGGCGGCCTGCCCGATCTCGGGGTGTTCGTCCGCTCGGGCACGCCAGTGGTCGGCCCGGTGCTCGTGGTCCGGGTGGTCACCGCGGTGACGCTGGGCGCTGGTGCGGGGCTGGGGCTCGCGGTGTGGCTGACATTGCGGCGCCAGCCCGAGATGTCCGTTTCATCCGGGGCGCCGGAGGTACCGGGGGTGTCCGGGGTGTCCGTCCCGTGACAAGGAATGTGGTCCTTGGCGCCAGTTACGTCCCCGCGTGGCAGGCTTGCTGACTGTGACAGGTACGCCGGGGACGAGCAGGCTCGCGAGAGCGGCCGTCTTCGGTGTCTCTTCGGCCTGCCTGGCGCTCGCGGCGCACGTCGCCGCGGGCGGGGAACGCCCGCCCGCCCTGCTGGTCGCGGCCGGCGCCGGGCTTCTCACCCGGGTCGCCTACGGCCTCGCCGACCGGGAACGCGCGCTGGGGCAGATCCTCGGGGCCGTCCTGGCCGCGCAGGCCACGCTGCACACCGCCTTCGTTCTCGCGACGCACCACCCCCCCGGAGCAGGCGGAGCCGGCTCGGCACCGACCGCGGTCGCGGTGGTGGGGCCCGGGGTCGGTGAGCACCTGGCGGCCTCCCTGTTTCCCGGCGGGTCGATGGTTGCCGGGCATGCCTGCGCCGCGTCGTGCGTGGCCGTGCTGCTGCACCGATGCGAGCGGCGCCTGTGGTCCACCGCGGCGCTGCGGTTGGCGGTGGAACGCGCCGTCACCGCCGTGGCGCGGATGACGTCCAGCGTGCTCGCCCGGCTGCGCGCCGCGGGGCGGATCGTGCCGCTCGCCGCGGCGGCGCGGCCGCGGGTCGCCGCCGCGCCGGTGACCTCGATGCCGGGGCGGGTCGCCGGCGGCGGGGCCGGTCCGGGGATCCGGTGGCACGCTCATGTCCTCCTGCTCGGAACCGACGCCGCACGGCGCGGGCCGCCGACCCGTCGACCGGGGTCGAGTCTCCGACCGGCGCTCTGACAGCGCACGGTGGAAGCCGGCACGCACGCGTCCGGAAGGTTCGCGCCACTCGCGACGATGCGGCCTGCGATGCGGCCGTCGTGACGCTGCCGTGTCCTGGCGTCGCCGTCCTTGGCGGTGCTGTCCTCGGCGGTGCTGTCCTCGGCGGTGCCGCCTGGGCCCGCGCCCGCCGCTTCGCGTCGGCGCCGCCGGCCGTGCCGAGACGACCCCGGTGCTCGGGTCAGCAAATCCGATCACCAACGGAAGGCCCGACCGGCCTTCGAGGAGGACTCCGATGTCCCGCACCATCCGCACAGCCCGGCTCCGCCGTGGGGTCCTGTGCGCGCTCGCCGCCGCGGCGGGCACCATCGCGCTCGCCGTGCCGGCGTCCGCGCACGTCACCGTGTCACCGGCGGAGGCAGCCGCGGGCGGCTACGCGACCCTGTCGTTCAAGGTGCCGACCGAGAGCGACACGGCGTCCACCACCGGGATCGACGTGCAGTTCCCGACCGACGCGCCGATCGCGTCGGTCACCGTCCAGCCCAAGCCCGGCTGGACGTACAAGGTCACCAAGGGCGCGCCGCCGGCGCCGCTCACCGTGCACGGCAGCCAGGTCAGCGAGATCGTCACCCGGATCACCTGGACGGCGCAGGACGGCGGCGGCATCAAGCCGGGCGAGTTCGACACCTTCAGCGTCTCGGCCGGCCCGCTGCCGGAGAAGGGCGACCAGGTCGTCTTCAAGACCCTGCAGACCTACTCGGACGGCGAGGTCGTCCGCTGGGTCGATGTCGCGGCGGCGGATGCCGCCGAGCCGGAACACCCGGCGCCGACGGTCACGCTGACCACCGCCGCGGCGGCCGGCCACGACGACGACGGTGACGGCGACGACACCGCCGGCACCAGCGGCAGCATCGAGTACACGGCCGCCACGGAATCGGACTCCACGTCGGACGGCACGGCGCGCGCGCTCGGGATCACCGGGCTCGTGCTGGGAGTCCTCGGGCTGGCCGCCGGGGCCTTCGCGCTGATCACGACCCGCCGGCGGGCCTGACCCCGCGGGGTGCCTCCCACCAGCCGGTGGGAGGCACCCCGCACTCGCCGACACCGGCCGCCCTGGGCGGAACATCACCCGGAACGGAACATCATGACCGGATCCGAACGAAGGGGCTTGGAGCGTGGCGCCGGCCGCCGGCGCGCCGGCGAGCCCTCCCGCCACCACGTCGGCGCCCGCAGGGTGCTGGCGGTCTGCGCGCTCGCCGCCGTCGCCGTGCTGGGCATGGCGCTGCCCGCGTCGGCGCACGCGGTGCTCACCGGCAGCGACCCGGTGGGCGGAGCGGCCCTCGACACCGCTCCCGCCCGGGTGACCCTGACGTTCAGCGAGTCCGTCTCGGTCAAGTCCGATTCGATCCGGATCCTGGACACCGCCGGCGCCCGCGCCGACGAAGGCGGCGCGCACGCCGGTGCGGCGGCGTCGCAGGCGACCGTCGCCCTGCGCGCCGGGCTCGGCCAGGGCACGTACGTGGTGAGCTGGCGAGTCGTCTCCGCGGACAGCCACCCGGTCGGCGGCGCGTTCGCGTTCGGGGTCGGAGGCCCGCCCGACGCCGGCGCGGCGGCTGCCCTGCCCTCGGGCGGCGGCGGGTCCCGGGTGGTCGGGGTGGCCCTGGGCACGGCGAGGTTCATCGCGTTCGCCGGGGCTGCGCTGCTGATCGGCGCCACCTTCTTCGTGGCCGTCCTGTGGCCCGCCGGGGCGCGCCGTTCCGCCCCGGTCCGGCTGATCGCGGCCGGCTGGCTGCTCAGCCTCGTCGGCGCGGTCGGGATGCTCCTCTTCCAAGGGCCCTACACGGCCGGGTCCGGAATCTCCGGCATCTTCCGCGGTGACCCGCTGGCCACCACCCTGGACGGCCGTTACGGCCAGCTCCTGGCGATCCGCGTGCTGGCGCTGCTGCTGGCCGTGCCGCTGCTGCGCCGGCTGCGCGACCCGGAGCTGACCGAACCGGGCGACGACGGCGTTCGCCACCCGTCCGGGGCCGGCCGCCGGGGACTGGTGGAGCTCGCCGGCCTCGGCCTGGCGCTTGTGGTGACCATGGCGATGATCGGCCACGCGAGCGCGGGGGAGACGGTCTGGCTGGCGACGGCCAGCGTGTCCCTGCACACCGCGGCCATGGCGATCTGGCTGGGCGGGCTGTGCGTGCTCGGCCTGACCCTGCTCGGCTGGTCCGGGCAGGGCGCGGGCGACCGCCACGGCAGCAGCGACGGCACCGGCACCGGCAATGACACTGGCGATGACGGCGTGGGCCGCGACGCGAGCCTCGAAGGCGAGCCCGTGCCGCCCGCCCACGCGGTCGAACTGGCCCATGTCCTGCCACGTTGGTCGAGGACGGCGACGATCGCGATCGCCGTGATCGTCCTGACCGGGGCCCTCCAGACCTGGCGGGAGATCGGCGAGTTCGGGGCGCTGTTCGACACGACCTACGGCCGGTTGCTCCTCTACAAGCTCTGGTTCGTCCTCGGCGTGCTCGGGCTGGGGTTCCTCGCCAGGCGCTGGGTGCTCCGGCACTACCACCCCGAGCCGGGGCCACAGGTCACCTCGATCGCCCTCACCGGGCTGCGCCGTGGCGTGCTGTTCGAGGTCCTGATCGGTGCCGTGGTCCTGGCGGTCACCGCGATCCTGGTGAACACCATCCCGGGCCGGAACTCCTACGCCCCGCCCTTCGCCAGGACCACCGTCGCCGGCCCGCTCACCGTGGACATCAACGTCTCGCCCACCCGCACCGGCACGCAGACGATGCACGTCTACACCTACGACCCGCAGGGCCGGCCGCAGCGGCTGGTCGAGGCCAGCGGGGAACTGAGCCTGCCCTCGGCGGGTGTCGGCCCCCTACAGGTCCCGCTGGTGGAGGTCGCTGACGGCCACGCCGTGGCCGAGGGGGTGGGCGTGCCCCTGCCCGGCCAGTGGCAGCTCCGCTTCACCCTGCGCGTCAACGACTTCGACCAGTACGTGACGACGGTCTTCTACGACGTCCGCTGAACTCCGCCCGCTCCGTTGCCTCGACCGCGTATGGACTGGCTGAGGCAACGCGCTTCGGTTGAGCTACTTCCGACTCGGCATCAGACCGGGACCGGGCTCTGCACGTCCTGGGTGCCCGATGGGAGGCGCTGGTCGCCGGCCGGTCCCGGTGCGGTCGTCGCCGGGGCCGGTGCCTCACTGGTCGGCGGCGCCGGGGCCGGAGCGGTGCTCGGGGGCGGGGCGGGCTCGGAGGTCGTCGCCGGCGGCGGCGTCGTGGGAGCCGGGCCGTCCGGCGGCGTCGTCGGGGTGCCCGTGGTCGGGGGTGCCGTGGTGGCCGGGGGCGGCGTGGTCGGGCCGGTGGTCGTGGTGGGGCCGGTCGTCGCGGGCGTCGTCGGTGGGGTCGTCGCCGGCGGCGCGGGCGCGTTCGTGGTGGGCGGCGGCGGTGTGCTCGGGGCCGGCGCGGGCGGTGCGGCGGGCTGGTCGGCGCCGCGCTGGCCGGTGTCGACCTCGCGGACGACCTGACCGGGGCGGGATACACCGGGACGGCTCGTGTAGGCGCCCGCGACGGTCGGCACCACAGTGGGCGAGGGCGCCTCGGACGCGACCGGCGGCCGGGCGATCGTCGGCAGGGGGCCGGGTGGCGCCGAGGGGGCGATCGCGACGATGCCGGGGCCGCCGTCGGCGACCAGCGCGGCCTCGCCCGCGGGCCAGGAGATGACGGCGGTGAGCCCGGCGACGGCGACGACCAGGGCGGCGGCCACGGCGATCGCGGGCCGGGCCCGGAAGTCGGCGAACCCGCCGGACCCCGCGGCGTCACCCGGGTAGGCGCGGTCCACGGGGATCAGCGGGAGGACGTTCCCGTACCGGTCCTGGGCGCCGGCGCCGGCCGGTGCCATGGTCTGCTCATGCTGGTCGTCCTGGCGCTGCGTGCGCAACTGCCCGGTGGACGGCGAGATGACGGTTACGGCGTCCTCAGGGGCGTAGCCGCCCGCGGGGCGACCGTCCGCGACCGGTGCCGGACCGCGACGGTCCTGGGTCGGGAAGGCCGAGGCGGTGAAGGCCGGGACGGCCGGGCGGCTCGGGGCGGCGGCACCGGGATGACCCGGCACCCCGCCAGCAGCCAGGCCCGCGGCGGCGGCCAGGTCGTCGACTCCGGCAGGCGCGACGCCCGCGAACTCGGAGCCGGCGCGCTCGGCGGCTCGGCGGCTCGAAGCCGCCGCGGCGGCTTCGGCGGCGACGGCCGCGCGGTCGAAGGTGCGCTCCAGACCGGCCCGCAGGCTGGCCGGCGCGGGCACCACGGCGCCGTCGAGCAGCTCCTCGGGTGAGACGCCGTGCGGGACGGGAACGCTGCGCGCCTGCGGGGAGCCCGACCAGGCCAGCGCGCTGCCGCGGGCGAGCTCCAGCAGCCAGGGGCGCAGTCGGGTCGGGTCCGAGAGCGGGTTGAGCCTCGTCCTCGCCACGAGGGCGAACGCGGTGCCGGCGGCCGCCCGCGCGACCGTCGGGTCGCCGAGGATCAGCAGGCACATCGAGAAGACGTCGTCGGCGTAGCGGTTGTACAGGTCATCGAAAGCCTGACGATCGCCGCGCCGAACCCGCGCCACCAGGTCCGCGTCGTCGTTCATCCGCTCAGCATCTCCCCGTGACGGCGTTCCTGACCTCGGCATCGGGACCAGGCTCCCAACCATTGTGGTGCCGGCCTGGTCACCGGTCAGGCGAGGTCAATAGTAGGAGGTGCGTCATCCCGTTGGGGTGAACACTGGGAAGATCTTTTGTCGCCAGCTCGACACCACGGTCAGCTTGACGCTGATCGTGGTGTCGTATCCCACTTCGTCGGGCGCGCTGACCACCTTATATGAAGGCAGCTTCGACGTATCCGCTCCGGCATCGCCGGGGCCGGACCGGTCCAGGCGACTGGTGAAGAAACCGCCTGGTATTCCCGAGAACCATCGTCAGTGTGGTGATCAGGAATTGGGCGGTTGTTCGAGCAGCGTGACCGTCGCGGTCTGGCTGGAGCCGTCGCGCTGGTAGGTGACCTGCACCTGGTTGCCGATCTCGTAGGACCGGACGGCGGCGATCAGCGAATCCACGTCGGTGACGGCGCGATCCCCCACTTTGGTGATGACGTCACCTACGTGTAGGCCCGCTTTGTCCGCCGGGCCTCCGCTGACCAGGGAGCGGATCTGCGCGCCCGTCCCACTCGCGGCCGTCGACCGGGTGTTCTCGTCAGCGGTGGAGGCACTCACACCCAGATAGGGGTGCTGCGCTGCGCCGTTGTCGACGAGCTGGCCGGCGACCTTCTCCGCGTAGTTGCCCGGAATCGCGAAACCAACCCCGATGTTTCCGGACTGCTGACCACCACCAAAGGGTGAACTGCCGCCGACCGTCGCGATTGCGGTGTTCACGCCGATGATCTCGCCCTTGCTGTTCACCAGCGGCCCACCCGAGTTGCCGGGATTGATGGGCGCGTCGGTCTGGATCGCGTCCAGGACGGTGTTCTGCTGGTCCCGCACGGTCGCGTCGCCGGTGCGGACGGGCCGGTGCAGCGAGCTGACGATGCCGGAGGTGACCGTCCCGTTGAGGCCCAGGGGGCTGCCGACGGCGACGACGAGCTCGCCGACCTGCAGTGCGTCGGAGTCCCCGAACGTGGCGGCGGGCAGGCCGGTAGCGTCGATCTTGACCACAGCGAGGTCGGAGCTCGGGTCGGTCGCCTTGACCTGCGCGTCGAAGGTCCGGCCGTCCTGCATCGTGACCGTGAGGGTGCCGCCCTGCGAGGCGCCGGACACCACGTGGTTGTTCGTGAGGATGTAGCCGTCCGCTCGGATGATCGTCCCGGAGCCGGTGCCCGACTCCTGGCTGGACTGTTCGGCGATCGTCACGACACTGGGCAGGATCGTCTGCGCGGCCGCGGCGACCGTGTTGTCCGCGGCCGGGGAGACGCCGGCCGTGCCGGTCGACTGCCGCAGGCCGGCGGAG
The DNA here is from genome assembly GCF_023242985.1 of Frankia sp. Mgl5. Lineage (NCBI taxonomy): Bacteria > Bacillati > Actinomycetota > Actinomycetes > Frankiales > Frankiaceae > Frankia > Frankia sp. Mgl5. Next base: position 98,551 of record NZ_JALKFY010000606.1, read on the forward strand.
GAGGTCACCACCGCGGGGGAGTTGTCGCTGGCGACGAGTGCGCCGACGCCGCCGCCGATGCCGCCCGACACGAGCGCGATCGCCAGCGCGGCCGCGATCATCCGACGCCGGCGCATGGGCGCCGGGTTCGGCTTCGCGGGGGTGAACCGCCCGTAGGGGTCGGAGCCGCCCGGCGACCCGGGCGCCTGACCGCCGGGTGCCTGACCGCCGGGAGCCGCTCCGGGCGGCACCGGGGCGCCCCAGCCGGGATGCCCGGGGTTCCACCACGCACCGGACTGCTGCTGGCCCTGGCCGGTGGCCGGGCCGCCCTGGTCGACCCGTTGCGTGCTGTCACCAGCGCCGGCGGTGGAGCGGGGGTCGGCCCAGCCGGAGGTCTGGGCGTAGGGCGCGGTAGGCCGGGGGCCCTGCTGCGGGCCCGGCTCGTAGGGCCCACCGGGCGCGCCCGTGCCGGGCGCCGGCCCGGCCGGGTGCGGCGCCGGCGGGGGGCCCGCCGGAAAACCGCCGGTCTGGTCAGGACGGCTCGGGCCGGGCCCGGGCGGCGGGCCGCCGGCCGGCGGCGTGCCGGGGTACTGCTGGTGTTCGACGGGATTCGACCGCGGGTCCACCGACCCCTCCGAACTGTTCGCCTCGGCCCTGGTCCGCTCCGGCACGTCGTCGGGCGGAGCCCAAGGGGACCGGGCGTCGTGCGTGGTAGTCATGGTAAGCACTTTCCCCCGGGACCCTGAGCGATTCCTGAATTCCAACCTACGTTCCGCTTAGTCGGCGCCGCGAAGGGTGTCCGCTCCAGGACATCCTGCCCGAGCTTGGAAATGGCATCCGTTGTGGCCCCGGCCCGCGGCCCCGGCTCTGGTGCCGGGCCCGCGCGCAGGGCGGCCGGGCCGGCGCGCTCCTGGGCTGGTCACGGCGCTGGACTGGTCGTGGTGCCGGCTCCGCCGGGCACTCCGCCTGGCTGCTGACCGTGGCCGGCCTCCGCACCCGCGGCGCCTGCCTCGTCCCCCGGTGTGCCAGTGCCAGCGCCGGGTGCTGGTGTCGGTGTCGTTCACCGTCGCCCGGCCACCAGCAGGTCCCGGATCTCGGTCAGCAGCCGGGGCTCGTCCGTGAGCGTCGGATCGTCCAACGGGGACGTCTGGCCGCGCCGTCGCCGCTCATTGATCCTGCTGACCGGTGCGACCACGACAAAGTAGATCACCGCGGCGATCGAGAGGAACGCGATGAGGCTGTTCAGGAATCGACCGTAGTAGAAGACGCTGTTGTTGATCGTGAAGGTGAGCTGTGCGAAGTCCGGCTTCCCGATGATCGCGGCGATGAGCGGGGTGAAGAGGTTCGCGACCAGCGACGTGACCACCGCGGTGAAGGCGGTGCCGATCACGACGGCGACCGCGAGGTCGACGACGTTCCCCCGCAGCAGGAACTCTTTGAAGCCCTTCATGCATCCCCCCGGACGTCGACTTCCCCGCGATGCCGTGCCGAGCGTGTGACCGCCCGATCGGGTGGTTCGTGGTGGTTCCCACCCGCCACACCATCGGGCCGGGTGCCGCGACCGCCGGTGCCGTCCGCGACGGCCGGCGACGTCGGCCGTCGGTGATGGCGAGGACACTAACGGCGGTGGCGGCGGCCGGCAGCGCGATGAGCTGGGGCCGGCGAACTCCGGCCGGCCGACTTCCCCCGACAGGTCGGGAAATGGGTCACGAGGTGGACTGAATGTCAAGGGGGCTCGCGCAATACTTCCGCAACGGCGTGATACACCGGTATCCGCTGGGTATTCCCTGCATGGCCCGGAATCGGAGGTTGTCTGGTGACGGACGGTGCGTGGAGAGGTGACCCTCGGGATCCGGCTGGGCCCGGCTACCGGGAACGGCCGCCCGGCGCACCGGACGACCCGGGGCCGGACGGCTACTGGGACGGTCCGGACCAGCAACAGCAGTACCGGAACGATCCCCGCGCCAACGGTTCCCACCAGGGCGTGCCGCACCACCAGGGCGGCCCGCCCGCGGGATATCCCGACGGCCCCCAGCCGGGCGGCGCCTACCAGCAGCCGGGATACCCGCCGGCCGCCGACCCCGGGCGCGCCTACGGCCCCGGCCCCGGCGGCGGTCCCTACCCGCCGGCAGGCCCGGCGGGAGGCCAGTACTCGCCGCCGCCCGGTCCCGGTCCCGGTCCCGGTCCCGGTCCCGGTCCCGGTCCCGGTGCCCGCCCGGCCGCGGGCGGTGGCGCGCCCTATCCTCCGGGCGGCCCGGGCCCCGCGACCGGCCCGTACCCGCCGCCCGGCCCCGCCACGGGCGGCTACCCGTCGGCGGACGGCCCGAGCGGCCCGGCCAGCCCGGGCGGTCCGGGCGGTCCGGGCGGTGGGGGTGCCCGCCGGGACTCGACCTCCGTCCGCGGTGCCCTGGTGCCGCGCGCCGGCGCCGGCCGTGCCCCGACGCGCCCGCCGGGGTCGACCGGTCCGGCGCCGCGGCAGGCCCCCGAGCGGGGGAGTGCGGTAGACGCCGGCGCCGCCCGTCCGGACCTGTATCAGCCGGAGCCGTCCCGAGCGGCCGCGGGGCCGGGGGCGGGGCCCCGCGCCCGCCCGGGGGGGGGCCCCCCCGCCCGCCCC
>NZ_JALKFY010000762.1:0-1549 GCF_023242985.1 Frankia sp. Mgl5
CCGGCCGTCCGGTGTGGGCTGTTGTGTAGATGACTGTGGCGGTCGGGTGAGTCCGGTGGGATTCACCCGACCGCCGTGGTCAGGGCTGGTCGGAGGTGGGCGGGGTCAGGACGCGGCCGGGGTGGCGATGGTTTTGATCTCGAGGAATTCCTCGAGGCCGGGGGTGCCGCTTTCGCGGCCGATGCCGGACTGCTTGTAGCCGCCGAAGGGGGCGTCGGGGGCGTACCAGCTGCCGCCGTTGACGCTGATGGTGCCGCTGCGGATGCGGCGGGCGACGGCGAGGGCGCGGTCGGTGTCGGCGGACAGGACGGATCCGGACAGGCCGAAGATGGAGTTGTTCGCGATCTCGATGGCGTGGTCGTCGCCGTCGTGGGGGATGACGGCGAGGACGGGGCCGAAGATTTCTTCCTGGGCGATCTCGCTGTCGGGGTCGACGCCTGCGAGCAGGGTGGGGGCGTAGAAGAACCCGGGGTTGATCTTCTGGCCGCCGGTGACGAGGGTGGCGCCGGCGGTGATGGCGCGCTGGACGATGCTGTCGACCTTGTCGCGTTGCTTCTCGCTGATGAGCGGGCCCATGTAGGTGTCGGGTGCGGAGGGGTCACCGACCTTGATCTGGCCGAGCATCGCGGCGACCTTCTCGACGATGGCGTCGTGTTGGGCGCGGGGGACGACGAGGCGGCTGGTGATGGCGCAGCCCTGTCCGGCGTGGGAGCAGATGGTGAAGGCGGCCATCATGGCGGCGAGGTCGTGGTTGGCGTCGTCGAGGACGACGAGGGCGGATTTCCCGCCGAGTTCGAGGAAGACCTTTTTGACGGTCTTGCTGGCGACTTCCATGATGCGTCGGCCGACGGCGGTGGATCCGGTGAAGGTGATCAGGTCGACGTCGGGGTGGCTGGTGAGGACTTCGGCGGCGTCGATGTCGATGGAGGTGATGACGTTGACGACGCCGGCGGGGATGTCGGTCTCGTTGGCGATGAGTTCGCCGAGGGCGAGGGCGAGCAGGGGGGTGTCGGGGGCGCCTTTGAGGATGACGGTGCAGCCGGCGGCGAGGGCGGGGGCGAGTTTCGCGAGGGCGAGCTGGGTGGGGTAGTTGTAGGCGACGATCGCGGAGACGACGCCGGCGGGTTCGCGTTCGATCCAGCGGTGGTGCTGGGCGCCGCGGGATTCGATGGTGCCGAGGTCCTGGGTGAACTGGTAGCCGGCGGCGAGGTCGGCGTAGTACTTGACGAGGTTGATGGGGTCGCCGAGGGCGGGCCCGTCGGTGAGCATCCGGGGGTGGCCGACCTCGGCGATGGTGAGTTCGCGGAGTTCTTCTTTGTGCTTGACGAGGACGTCGTGGAGCTGGTTGAGGCACTGGACGCGGAACGCGACGTTGGTCGACCAGTCGGTGGTGTCGAAGGCCTTGCGGGCGGCCTTGACCGCGGCGGTGGTCTGTTCGACGGTCGCGTCCGCGGCCTGGCCGATGACCTCGCCGGTCGCGGGGTTGATCGAGTCGACCGCCCGCTCGGTCTCGACAAACTTGCCGTCGATCAGTAACCGCTTCACAGCC
>NZ_JALKFY010000763.1:0-1507 GCF_023242985.1 Frankia sp. Mgl5
TGGGTCGTGCGATTGTTTTCAACGGTGACCAGACCTGGGAGGAGCGCGACCTGCCGGTGCCCGATCCCCAGCCGGGTGGTGCGGTGCTGCGGGTGGAGGCGACGGGCTTGTGTCACGGCGACGTCGACCAGTTCCACGGCATCGGTCGCACCCCGAGAGGCGGGGCGTTCCCCGTGGTTCCAGGCCATGAGGTCGTCGGACGGATCGAGAAGATCGACGCGCGGGCAGCCGAGGAATGGGGCGTCGCGGAAGGAGACCGGGTCGCCGTCCGCACGATCGTCATCACCCCCGAAGGCGGCACCCGCGCCTACGGGATCGACTTCTCGGTGAAGGAGGGCTCCGGTCTCTACGGCGGTTACGCCGACTACATGGAGATCCTGCCGGGATCCGCGGTCTACCGCCTCCGGGAGGACCTTCCCGCGGCGGAGCTCACGATCTTCGAAGCGTTGTCCTGCGCGGTCACGTGGGTCCACCCGGTCAAGAACGGTCACACCGTCGTCATCGAGGGACCCGGCCACATGGGCCTGGCCACCGTCGTCGCGGCCCGCGCCGCGGGCGCTGGCACGATCGTGGTCACCGGCCTCTCACAGGACCGGTCCCGGCTCGACTGCGCCCTGCAGGTGGGCGCTGACCACGTGATCGACGTCCAGACGGAGAACGCCGCGCAACGCCTTGCCGACATCACCGACGGTCGCATGGCCGACGTCGTGATCGACGCGGCGTCCGGGAGCTCGGTGACGGTCAACACCGCGATGGAACTCGTCGGCAGGGGCGGCCACATCGTCATCGCCGGGCTGAAGGACGAGCCGGTGAACGGCCTGGACAGCAACTCGCTCCTGTTCCGGGGGATCACCATCGGTCCCGGAGCCGGACTCGACGCGGCCCGCGCGGTCGCGCTCATCAACGACGGCCAGGTGCCGACCGCCGCGCTGGCCGGCGAGACCTTCCCGCTCGATCGCTTCGAAGACGCCTTCGCGCTGCTGGACCGCCGTGTCCCCGGCCGCGACGCGGTGCGGGTGTCGCTGCACGTCTCGTGAACAGTTCGCCAGTGAAAGCCGGCAGAGAGGAAATCTGATGGACCTGCAGACGTTATCCGACAAGATCGAGATCAACGAGGTGCTCACCCGGTACGCCCGAAGCTGCGACTCGAGGGACTGGGATCTTTTCCGGACGCTGTTCACCCCCGACGCGTTCCTCGACTACAGCTCGGTGACGTCGGCCGTCGGCTCGCGTGACGAGGTCGCCGCCTGGCTCGAGGCGGGACTGGGCAAGGTGCCGTGGACGCAGCACTTCATCAGCAACGTGGACATCGACCTCGACGGCGACAGGGCGAAGGTCCGGGCCATGTTCTACAACCCGATGCTCCTGCCGGGGATGACCGAGCTGAGCTACTGCGGCGGCTACTACCACCACGACATGGTGCGCACCCCGCAGGGATGGAAAAGCGAACGGCTCGTCGAGGAGAACCTGTGGTTCGTGAACCATCCAGGGGCACCCACACCCTGAC